>DASRFY010000130.1:0-4624 GCA_035651315.1 Burkholderiales bacterium | reverse complement strand
TGAAGATGTGCGCCGACCAGGATGTTCTCGCGCACCGTAAGCCCGGCAAATGGCTGCACGATCTGGAAAGTGCGCGCGATGCCGAGCCGCGCCAGTTCGTGCGGTGGCCTGCCGGTCACGTCCTGCCCGGCGTAGCGGACGCTGCCTTCGCGGGCACGCACAAAACCGGAGATGATCGAGAACAAAGTGGTCTTGCCCGCCCCGTTGGGGCCAATGAGAGCGGTGACGCGATGCGGCTGTGCGGCAAGCGAAGCCGCGTCGACGGCCTTGAGCCCGCCGAACCAGCAGGACACGCGGTCGACCGCGAGCAGCGCGTCAGGCATAAGATCACCCAAGGTGCGCCTCCCGGACCGACCTCACTCGCGCGAAAAACTTCCGCGCATCGGCGATTCCGCCGATCAGCCCTCGCGGCATGACCCAGATCACGATCACGAGCACGGCCCCGTAGATGATGAGATCGAGGCCGGGCGCATCGCCGACTATCAGCCGTGTCACCTCGCCGAGCGACTTGACGACCAGCGCCCCGGCCAAGGGCCCGAAGACGGTTCCAACGCCGCCAATAATGGCGGTGAGCAGCGCCTCGACCGAAATCCACGTGCCGTAGGCAATGCCGGAGTCGATGAACAGGAAATATTGCGCGTAGAAACAGCCCGCGGCGGCTGTGATCGCGCCGGAGATGGCCATTGCCGCAGTTTTAACCGTGCGGGCGTCGACGCCGAGCGCAGAGGCCGCATCCTCGTTCTCGCGCACCGCCATCAGCCATGTGCCGAAACGCGATCGCTCGACCAGTTCCGCGACCATGAGCGAGATGCCGACCAGCGCGAGAATGACCCAGTAGAATGCGGCGCGGCTCTGAAATTGAAACGTGCCCGCGCCGAGCTCGAGCTTGATCAACGTGCCGACGCCCGCCCCGGTGATTGGCGCAACGCTGGCGACGATCCGCAGCACCTCCGCGAAAGCGAGCGTGACGAGAGCAAAATACGAGCCACGCAGGCCGGAGCGGAACGTCAGCGCTCCGATCGCGGCACCCAGCGCCGCACCGGCGGCGATACCGATCACGAAGCCGGGCCACGCATTGACGCCGTAGCGCACCTGCAGAATAGCGGTGACGTAGGCGCCGGTTCCGAAAAACGCCGCGTGCCCGAACGAATACTGGCCGCCATAGCCGCCGAGGATGTTCCAGCCCTGCCCCGCGAGCGCGATCATCAGCGTCACGACAAGAAAATTAAGCGCGGCATTCGAGTGCACGACAAGCGGCACCGCCGCGAGCACCGCGATGACGGCAACGCTCGGGCCAAGCGGCCTCATGCGCGCGCTCCGAACAGACCGGTCGGACGCAGCAGCAGAACGGCAATGAAGATCAGGAAAATCCCGATCTGGCCGAGCGACTCGCCCAGAAAGAGTCCGCACAGGCTCTCGACAACGCCAATGAAAAGCGCGCCGATGAGCGCGCCCGGCACCGAGCCCATGCCGCCGAGCACGACGATGGTGAACGCAACCAGCACGAAGGCGTTGCCCACGCCCGGGTTGACGTAATAGGTCGGGATCAGCAGGCACGCGGCAATCGCGACACAGGCCGTGCCGAAGCCGAACGTCATCGCGTAGACGTGCCCGACATCGATGCCGGCAAGTTCCGCGCCAAGCTTCTCCCTGGCGACCGCACGGATCGCGCGGCCGATATCGGTGAACGTCATCAGCAGCCAGAGGCCCAGTGCGACAACGAACACTGCGACAAGACCGACGACGCGCGGCACCGCCAGGTACGTGAAGCCGATATTGAAGGTCTGGAATGCGTAAGGGACGTCAATGGTGCGGGTGTCGGCGCGGAAGCTGTAGAGCAAGCTGTTCTCGATGATCACGGCGACGCCGAGAGTGACCAGCAGCATGTTGCGGTCGTCGCCGTGCGAGGCCGGACCGATGACAAAGCGCTGCAACGCGTAGCCGAGCACGAAAAAGACCGGCGCCAGCAGAAACAGCGCCATATACGGGTCGAGCCCGAGCAAACGGAAGGCAAAGAACGCCGCGAACAGTGCCGCGCTCAACATCGCACCGTGCGCAAAATTGATGATGTGCAGCACGCCATAGATCAGCGTCAGCCCGAGCGCCACGAGGGCATAGATCGCGCCCATCAACAGCCCGTTGAGAATCGCGGGAATGAGAATGGCAGCCGACAACATGACGATCCCGCTGGACGGGCCGAGGGCGGCGCCGGCGGGCGGCGCCCTCGGACGTGGCCGCTAGGCGGGGATCGGGAACACCGCCTTCGCGTTCGCGAAGGCCGGCGGCAGGATCACCTTGATGTCGTTGTCGAGTACCTGCGTGTTGACGGGTGCTGCGCCCTCGTTCTGTCCGTTGACGAACTTCGTCGGACCGTAAGGCATCACGTGACCGGAGAAAGTCGAACTCGCCAGAGCCGCGGTGAGCTTGGCGCGATCGGCGGACGCCGCGCGCTGCAGCGCATCGGCCACGAGATAGATGCAGCTGTAGTTCATGTAGACTTCGTAGGTATAGAACTGCCCTTTGTCCTCGACCTTCTTTTTCAGTGCGAGCGCCTTCGGGTTGCGCGGGTCGAACCAGTGATTGCAATCCATGATGTACTTGGCCGCATCCGGAAATTCCTTGACGAACTTGTAGGAAGAGGCCGCCCCGCCAAGCACCGAGTAGATGCCCTTCGGCTTCACCTGCTGCTGGCGCATCGTACGGGCGAGCAGCACGTACTCGTTGTAGTAGTTCGCCGGAATGACAAGATCCGGATTCTGCGCCTTCATCTTGAGCACAACGTTGTTGAAGTCGCGCGTCGGCGTCGGATGCGGGATCGTTTCCAGGATCTGGAACCCGTGCTGCGGCAACTGCGCATTGAGCAGCTTGGCGAGCCCCGAACCGAACAGTGAGTCCTCGTGCACGATCATCACCGTCTTTGCCGGCTTTCCTGCCGCTTCGTTGATGGCGGCGAGATTGGCCAACGCGGTCTTCGAGATGACACCGAAGCCGGGGCCGAACCGGAAGGTATTCTTCAGGCCGCGCGTTACGATGCCGTCGGCGACGCCGACGTCGACCACGTAGGGCAGTTCATAGCGCGCCGCCGCCTGCGTCGTTGCAAGGCAGATGTTGCTGGCATAACCGCCGACGATGCAGGCAACGCCGGCCGAATTCATCTTTTCCACCTCGGCAGTGCCGCCTTCCGGGGTCGACTGCGCGTCACCGAGCACAGGCTCGATCTTGCCCAGGCCCTTGATGCCGCCCGCGGCGTTGATCTCCTCGATCGCAAGCGTCGCACCGAGCCGGCCCTGCTGTCCGGAATAGGACAAGGCGCCAGTGACCGGATGCAGCACGCCGAGTTTCACGGGCGCGCCCTGCGCCCGTGAAACGGCCGGCATCGCAAGCGTTCCGCTTGCTGCGGCGGCAACGCCGAACGCGCTGCTCGCCAGGAATCTACGGCGACTGACTGACTTCGACATGATGGCTCCTCCGTGTTTCATCGCCGTGGCGCGAGATCCATCGGCTTTGTCCTGTGGCCTGAAAGTTTCGTAATTGCTGACGTCGGACGCCTGATCGCTTTTGTGGCGGTCTTGCCGACTACCGGCGCCCAGCCCCGGGCCTCGTTCACGCCCGAGCGCATGAGATCGAACTCGAAGCTGTAACGGTCGGGCCGGTAAAGCGCGTGCAGATGCTCGACGCCGCGGCCGGCCTGATCGTAGACGGTACGGACAAGTTCGATCAGTGGCGAACCGGTGTGCAGGCCCAGCGCCTTGGCAACCTGCGGCGTGGCCAGGCCGGCACTGATGCGCTGGCGCGCGCGCTCGACCTTCACGCCGGCGCGCTCAAGCAGTTCGAGGAGCGGACGGCGGGCAAGCTCCTCCTTGGTGAAGGTCACAGAGATACTCTCGGGAACGTGCGCAACAAGGTAAGAAAACGGCAGGCCGTCTATCGAACGCACGCGCACCGAGCGCTGCAGAAGCTGGTCCGGCTCCGCGCCAAGCGCCTCCGCCACCGCACCCTGCGCCGGCACATAATCGAAGGAGAGAAGCTTGACCGCGGTGCGTCGTCCCATGTCGGCGAGGTTCGCGAGCACGCCGGAGATGTCCGCGGTCATCGGCGCCGGCGACGGGCGATAGATGACGCGTGTGCCGGTGCTGGGCCGGCGCTCGATCAGCCGTTCGCGCGCGAGCTCTCCGAGCGCACGCCGGACCGTCACCCGCGAGACGCCGTGATAGCGCGCAAGCTCGTTTTCATTGGGAAGCTTGGCGCCGAAACCGACCGTCCCGCTCAGGATGCGGTCACGCAAAACGAGATAGACCCGTTTTGCCTTCGCCTCACCGAGCCAATGGCGCAACGCTGCTCCCCTCTACCCAACGCCGACCGAGCTTTACTTGGTATTTTTTAGCATACAATAATACGAAGTCTCGACAAGCCCACAACGGTGCGGCACAGCAGCCGGTACACCATGAGCGAGCCCAGGACCCTCTTCGACAAATTGTGGTCGGCGCACGAAATCGCGCGCCGCGAGGACGGCGCCGCCCTGCTCTGGGTCGACCGGCATTACGTGCACGAAGGCTCGTTTCACGCCTTTTCCCAGATGAAATCGCGTGGGCGCACGGTCGCAGAGCCGCAACTGACCTTCGGT
>DASRFY010000129.1:0-2660 GCA_035651315.1 Burkholderiales bacterium | reverse complement strand
CGCGCCAGGTCGTGGTCGATGGTGGATTCGGGAATGGCGAGCACGCTCACGACACTCGCAAGCGACATCGCCGCGAGCAGATAGAACACGACGGTCGGACCGAACAAATAAGCGCTGCCGCCGGCGATCAGCGCGGCGGTGGCGTTGCCGGCGTGGTTGAAGGTCTCGTTGCGGCCGATCCGTCGCGCAAACGCGCGATGCCCGGAAATGCCGAGCGACACGGCGGCCAGCGCCGGCGGGAAGATCGCGCCGGCGGCATGCGCGAGGCCTTGCGTGAAGGCGACCGGCCAGAATCCCGGTAATAGCGGCAGCGCCAGCGAGGCCGCGGTGACGATGATCGCGGCGGCGGCCATCACCAGCCGCTTCGCCTTTGTCACATCGATCAGCGCGCCGGCCGGCGTCTGCGCCACGATGCCGGCAAAGGTCGCGATCGCCATCACCAGGCCGATCCGCGCCTCGTCCCAATGCTGTTCGGTCAGAAGGTAAATGGCGAGATAGGGCCCGAGCCCGTCGCGCACGTCGGCGAGGGTGAAATTGGCGGCGTCCAGGGCCCGGTTCGCCCGCGCTTTGAGATTGCCGCGGTGCGGCATCGGCGTCCCGTCGATGATGAATGCCGACGAGAAGCGCGGGCCGGTTGATTTGGTTCCGTTGGGGCTTGCCCGGGCCGGTCAATACGCTATTAGTTCAACCCCGGTGCTTCCGCTGGGGGAAAAAGTGGCAAAACCCGAGTATTGGCTGCGGTTGAAGCCGTGGTCTTTAGAGGCCCTTTTGGTCGCCGTCGCTGCGCTCGCGGCGGCGGTTGCGATGCGTGCCGTCCTGGCCGAGTTCGGGATGGAGCTCTATTTCACCACCTTCCTGCCGGCGATCCTGGCCACCGCGCTGCTCGCCGGTGTGCCGGCCGGTGTTTTCACCGCGGTGTCCGCGGCGGTCATCGTGTGGTGGGCGTTCATACCGCCGGCCTTCGAGTTCGGTCCGCTCACACTCGGCGAACTCCACAGCTTCACCCTGTTCCTGTTATCGACGGCGCTGCTGATCTGGTTCGGCCATCTCTGCCGTACCGCTGTGCGGATGCGCAGGGAAAAGATGGCCTGAACGCCTTTCTTCTCAATGACGTAGCCGGCGGAACCCCATGGAACTTTTTTGCGCCGCACGCGTTATGTATCCATGACAGAAGATTTTTCGGTTCGTCCCAACAAGCCGCTCACCCCTGAAGAACGCAAGGCACGCGACGCCCAACGGCGCGCCGACGCCGAGCAGGCCATGCGCGAGCACGACGCCGCGCAAAAGAAGTTCTATGCCAACAAGGAGCGGCTGAGAGCCGCGCGGTTGGCCCGTGAGCAAACCGGCGAGCCGAAGGGCGAGGGAAAGTCGGCGGCCGGGTCGCGGTGATCCAAGGGACGTGCCGATGCGAAGAAACGGCGCGACCCTACCTCTCCTCATCCGGATGCACCCAAAGATAAGGCGTGATCTCGCGCTTTTCGGTCAGCTTGATCATGTGAACCGGCGGCGCATGCCGGCCCTTGCGGCAGGAGCGACACTTCAACGACGCTTCAAGCTTCCACAGCGGCGTGTCGCGCGGGCGGCGGATCGCATCGAGCGGCAGGCTCGCGCGCGTCTTGCAGCGATTGCATTCGACTTCGAGCCAGCCCAGTCCGCCGCTGAGGCATTGTCCGATGCTGGGCGAGGGCTGCGCCGGCCCGCCATAACCTTCCATGCGGATCGACCAGGCTTCGGCCTCGGCGCGATCGGCGTCGCGGATCGCCGCTTTCGCCGCCTCGCGCGCGCTCGCGGCGCGGATCGTCGCGCCGATCAGCCGGCCTTTGAAGATGGAATGCCGCGACCGCGAGCCCATGCCGGCGATTACACCGGTGCGCGCAGCGGAACGCAACGCCACTAGGATTGGCGTGACCGGACCGTTCCGCCACACAACCGCTGCGGCCCTGTGGAGAAGCCGTGGCGCCAACGCAGCAAGTCGCGGGCAGCACGCACAGATCGCTTCATGGTTCGCGTTCGTTGCTTTGGCAACTTCGGCGCGCTGTGCGATTGCGTTAAGATTCCGCTCACCGCGTTCGCCGTGTTCACCTTGGCGGGCGCATGAGCGCCACAGTCGCGAGGAACAAGGTCCCCCCGGATGTATTCGTACTGCGCTGGGACAGGACAAAATCACATGACTGCCTATCGCATCACCGAGCGCGACGCGCGCTTCATCGTCGGCACGGAGCAGGAAGCGCTCCTGATCTGCCGCAGTCTCGACGTCGCGCACCAGGCCGTGGCCGATGCCGAATTGCTGGAGACGCTGCCGGCGAAACTGATTTTCGCGCGCCGCGTCGCGCGGGCAGGGGACGAGCGCGAGACGTAGAGGCGTTCTGCCTTTTCCCTCCCCACGCTTCGCGGGGGACAAAGGCGCGCGCGGCAACACCGTTGCCGAAACGACACGACGGGCAAAACACTTCTGCTATTCAGAAATGGCGCGGAATGTCCAGCCCTTCGCGCAAAAATATTTATCTTTCCGAAAGACGGAAATTATGATTTAACGAAGCCAGCCCGCCTCGACACGGGGGACGTGATGGCCATTCGTCACCAGACGTGAGGCGGGTTGCGATGGACGCGGTCGCGCCGCAAGACGTGCGGCGCGGCGCGTACGGTCAAGCCGTGTGGTC
>DASRFY010000128.1:0-11557 GCA_035651315.1 Burkholderiales bacterium | reverse complement strand
AGAGCCACGGACGACACGCCGGGACAGAGCTGAGCGGGCCCCATCAGTGAGGCATGGCCCCTCGCCTGCCCGGCGTCGTGCTTTCTAGAGCCCGACAGGGCTAGCTTCGGCTACAACAGCAGCGAAGGTCACCTCTCCCATAGGGAGAGGTCGGATTGCATCGCCAGATGCAATCCGGGTGAGGGGTTTCGATCTATCGAGATAGCTGCGACCCCTCACCCGCGCCTTCGGCGCGACCTCTCCCCGCCGGGGAGAGGTGAACCGGGTGCGTTGATAGATTTCGAGCGCTACCTTGACGCCGACTGCGCCGGCTTGCCGAACACGCTGCGGCATTCGGCGCTGAGCTGCGCGCGCTTCTGGTGCATGCAGGCGATGATGCGCCCGCGGTCCGGAATTTCCGCCGAACAGAGCCGGAAGACGTCAGGCGTGCAAAGCCGCTGTTGATCCTCCTCGGTAAACGCCTGCGCGCTCGATCCCCAAAGCGTCGCAAACAGCGCCACACCCACGGCGAGCTGCACCCGCCGCTCCCAACGCAACCTGGTTTGCATGATCGTCCCCCATCGGCCGATGTCACGGCCGCCACGCGTCTCCACCCCGGAACAATGATGAGTCGAGAATCGTCAGGACACAACGCGAGGTGACCGGCGTGCACTGAATTTTTGACGTGTGTTGTTTTTTAGCAGGCGACGTTTGTTCCGCTGCGGGAACAGCGCTACGTTGCAGCGCATGACGATCATCTCCGTCCAGTCGCAGGTTGCGTTCGGCCATGTCGGCAACAGCGCCGCCGTCTTTCCCATGCAGATGGCTGGCATCGATGTGGTGGCTGTGCCGACCACGCTCTTGAGCAACCGGCCTGGCTATCCCTCCATCCGCGGCCGGGTGCTCGAGGCGGAGCTGGTCGGCGATCTCCTCGTCGGCATCGAGGAGCGCGGCGCGGTCGATTCCGCCAGCATGATCCTGTCGGGCTATCTCGGCTCGGCAGAAATCGCCGGCGTGGTCGCCGACTTCGTCGCGCGCGCCAAATCGCGCAATGCCGCGCTGCGTTACACGCTCGATCCTGTCATGGGCGATCGCGACCGCGGGCTGTTCGTGAAGGCCGAGATCCCGCCTGTCGTCCGCGACCGCCTGCTGCCGCTCGCCGACGTCATCACCCCGAACCATTTCGAGTTCGAAGCGCTGTGCGGCGGAGCCGCCGTCACACGCGATCAGGTGCTCGCACAGGCGCGCGGCCTGATCGCGCGCGGTCCCTCGACGGTCGTCATCACCAGCGCCGAGCTGTCAGACACGCCGGCTGACGAGATCGAGACGCTCGCGATCGAACGCACCGCCGCGTGGCGCGTGCGCACGCCGCGCGTTCCGATCAGCCCGAACGGGTCAGGCGATCTCTTCGCGGCGCTGTTCACCGCCGCGCGCGTCCGCGGGCAGGACACGCCGGAGGCGCTGGCGCACGCCGCGTCCGCGATGTTCGCCGTCATCGAGCGCACCGCCGCGGCGGGGACGGAGGAAATGCGCATCGTCGAAAGCGCTGATGAGCTCGTGAACCCGAAGCGCCGATTCGAGGCGGCCGCCGTCTGAACACACCTGTAAGGCTGACAATTGTGCGCAATGATGTTATCTTCTGCGCCATGAAGACACCAAAGTTGACAGCGGTCCTTGAACGGGTCGAAGCATGGCCGGCAGACGTCCAGAACGAGCTCGCCGAGTTTGCGCTTGAACTCGATGCCGGCCTGAAGGACGGCGAATATCAGCCGACGCCGGAGGAACTTGCCGGCATCGATCGGGGTCTGCGCGCCGCCGCCGAAGGCCGCTTTGCCAGCGAACAAGAGGTCGAGGCCGCGTTCGCAAAATTTCGAGCCCGATGAAGGTCGTCTACACCGACGAAGCCCTCAACGACCTCGCTGCGATTGCCGACTGGCTCATGGTTCACTATCCGACGATCGCGCCTGTAGTCGAGCAGCGCATCCGGCGTGTCGTTGCTCACATCGCGCGGTGGCCGGCGAGCGCGCGCCGGGCCACCGGTCGGCCGGACGTTCGAGTCCTGCCGCTCGGCCGCTACCCCTATAAGATCTTCTATCGTGTTGCCGCCGATACCGTCGAGATACTCCATCATGCCGCGCGGCGGCCTTGGGATGAAAACCCCTAGGACGCGGACCAAAAAAGCGGCCCTTAGGCCGCTCTTTCGTTCCACCGCTCATCAACACGCTAGTACGGATCATACGCATACGGACCGAAGGTCGGCGCGGTCACGTCAGGCGCGTAGCCGTAGCCATAGGCCGGCGCGGCGACGTAGCCGGTGTAGACGCGCGGGTAGCGGCCGGTCCAGCTCGGCGGGGTGTGGGTGCCCCATCCGCCCGTCATGTAGTGCGAATTGGGGTAGTTAAACCCGATCATGCCGGGTTCCTGCGTGGCCTCCTGGGCCATCACCGGTGTTGCGATCATGGTCGCGAGCGCAGCGGCCGCGCCCAACAGTTTCAGCTTCGTCATTGCTCTCCTCCATCTCTGCCGTGCCGATGCAACGAGCGTGCGGGCGGCGCCGTTCCGAAACGACATTCAAGCCGTCGTGAGGATTGCTCCAAATTGTCGCAGCTGTCCGTAGTGCAGCGCAACGTGGAACTAACTTTTGCCCACTAGCCTCGCTCCCGTTTTGCCGCGCTTAAGGCGCGATTAACTTTAGCCGAGGAGCAGAATGTTCCGTTCAGTGATTGCCGCCGCAGCGCTGCTGCTGTTTGCCACCGAGGCGTTCGCGCATGGCAGCGAGGCCGCGGCCCCGCCACCGCCGCCGAAAGACGTGCCACCGCCGGTAACGCTGGCGAAAACCAAAAAGGGCGAGGTGCTCGCGGATTCCAGGGGCATGACGCTGTACTATTTCGACCGCGACGCCAGCGGCAACAAGTCGAACTGCGACGGCAAATGCGCGGAGAAATGGATTCCGCTCCCCGCCGACAGGAACGCGCAGGCCGCCGGCGATTTCACCGTGATCGTGCGCAGCGACGGCAGCAGGATGTGGGCCTATCGCTATCGCCCGCTCTACACTTCGGGCGACGACAAGACGCCCGGCGACACCAACGGTTTCGATCCGCAGAATCTGTGGCACATCGCGCGGCCGGCGAATTGAATCTCGTCATTCCGGGGCGCGCCACTTGGCGCGAGCCCGGAATCCATAACCACAGCCGTCAGTTTGATATTCCGGGGTAGAGGTCAGCCCACTCCGGGTTGCTCTCTTCAATCAATCGGATTTTCCAGTCCCGCCGCCATTTCTTCAGTTCCTTCTCGCGCGTGACGGCGGCTTCGGCCGTGACGCTTCGCGTCGCCCCGGAATGACGAGCTTGAGTTTGCCTTGTCCCAAGTCAAGAAAAAAAGCCCGGCGCTTGCGCCGGGCTTTCTCGTCTCACGTCTCTCTCGGCTTCATTAGTGATGCCGACCCGGGCCTCCGCCGCCGGCGGGAGCCGCGGCATGGGGTGCTGCGGCAGCACCGCCGCCGATCCGCGCACCACCGCCGCCGCCGACATGCGGCATCGCTGCGGGCGCCATCGCGCGCGGCGCCGGCATCTGGGCGCGCGCGTTCATCGGCGAGCCGTGGCTGATGTTCGGCTGCGCGATCCGCGCCGCAGGCGCCGGCCTAGCGCTCGGTGCCGCCGAGAAGCGCGCACCATGCTCGGCCCGCGCCATCGGCGCCGGTCCGCGGCCGGTATTGCGATTCACGCCGGCGAGACGTCCGCGATCAGCGCCGACGCGGGCTTCCGCACCCCGCACCTCGTTGCGGCCACGCACATCCGTGCGGCTGCGCGCATCGATCGCGGTGCGCGCCTCGGCGCCACGGCCGCGCCCCTCGGTCACGGCCGCATTGCCGTGGCCGGCACGCGCGCGCGCGATCCGGTCGGGCATGCGCATCGCGACGCTCTCATGCGAGCGCCAGTACCGGTCGTAGAACGCGCGGCGATGGAAGAACGGCCGGCCCGCATAATAGGTCGACCAATAGGTGCCGATCACGAACGGCACCACGGGTACGTCGATGTCGTCGTAATAGTCGGACAGATAGACGTAGTTGTTATGGTACAGCCATTGCAACTCGTCCGACGAGACCCAGCCGCGGTCGCCCGACCAGCTCACGTCGCACCAGGCATCGCCCTTCAGGCAGCCATGGATGTCGACATGCGAGCCGCCGGGAATGCGGTCGACCGCGGGAAAGCCGTCGCCGGGACCGGCCCGCAGGCTCACATTGGTGGTGACCATGCCGGGCGCGGCGAGCGCGGCAGTGGGAAGCAGCAGCATCGCGGCTGCGATCAGAATTCCGGTTCGTTTCATGACGCATTCCTCCTTTGCATGGGAACGTCCGGCAACGACGCGCGTTCCCGCGATTCTGGTCGCATGCGCCAAAAGACGGAGGCCCGTTCATCACGCATTCATTTGGGAACGGTCATCGCAGCGCGGGATTGAGCTTCGGTGACCTCAATGGACACGGAGGGACGTCATGGGCCTCGAGATCGTCTTTTTTCTGGGAGCGTTCCTGCTGCTCGCCGCCATGATCTACGGCACGCTTAGCTGGCACTATCGCGACCGCGCCGCCGTCCGCGCCGCCGAGGAGGTCACGCGCACGCGCTACCGGGGCGAGAAGTCTGCAGAGGTTTGGCCGGTGGACGCCGCGCCGCCCGACACCGCGCGCGCGGACGCGGCGCCGGCGGACTTCTCCCCAAGGGGGCGCGAGAGGGTGCGCGAGCCCGTCGGCATCGAGCCTGAGTTCTCCGAAGACGACATCCAGCGCGCGCAGCTCGGCCCGCGCGGCGTGCCCGGTGCCGCCGATCCCGCAAAGATGACGCCGCAGCGCGCGAAGAAGACGCCCGGTCATATCAACCAGGGGCATGTGTCGTAGACGCAGCGTCTTCGAAGCTAGCCGCATACTCGGTGTACCCTCTCCCCTTTGTGGGAGAGGGTGGCGAAATCGAGCGCAGCGAGATTGAGCCGGGAGAGGGGTATTATTGGCTCACCCCTCTCCCGCCCTCGCTTCGCTCGGGCACCCTCTCCCACAAGGGGAGAGGGTATTCGAGCGCCCGACGCGCACCGTGTCGCCTTCCCGACTGCCGCCCAAAAAACCCGCCGCCTGTTTTGCCCGACGAGTCAAGCGCGCGGCGCAAAAATATTTGTCTTTCCGAAAGACAGAAGTTATGATTTAAAGAAGCGATCCCGCCCGCAGGAGGGGCGAAACGCGATCGTCACGATTCGTGGTGCGGGCTGCGATGGACGCTTTGGCGCGCAGGCGAATTGCGCCGAGGCGTACGGTCAAGCCGTGTGGTCCTGGCACCTCGACGCTGGTGTCAAGCTGGTCGAGATGATCGATCAGCGACGGGGGCTAACAAGCCCGACACCCCGGGGAGAGCACGGAGCAGCCGTTCCAACCATTGCGCAGGGAATGCCGTGATGTTTCGGCGACCTGTGGTGACTACGCTTGTGGGCCTTCTACCCTTTCTGCCCACGAGGCTGCGGGTGCTGCTGAGCATCCGGCATTCCCTGCGCCCTCTTCTCATCGAGGGCCACAGACGATGCACAACTCGGGTGGATTACCACCGCGGGAATGTTGTTTGACGCCCATCCTCCTGTCATGCTCCGCAAGACGTACTTTGCTTTTGCGGACGCCCACAAATGGACATGCTCGTTAAGCTCTACGCCCTGCCGGACAGCCGCGAGATTTTCGCCGCGCTTGCCAAGGACGGCATCTCCGTGCGCCGGGCGATGGCGCCCGACAAACACAAGGTCGCAGCCTTCGTCAAAAAGGAGTTTTCCGAGGCCTGGGCAAGCGAGACCGAAGTCGCCTTTGCCCGCGCGCCCATCACCTGTTTCATCGCCGCGCGCGGGCGCGACCTGATCGGGTTCGCCAATCACGACGCCACCTGCCCCAATTTCTTCGGGCCGACCGGCGTTTCCGCCGGCGCGCGCAACAAGGGGGTCGGCAAGGCGCTGCTGTTTGCCTGTCTGGAGGACATGCGCGCGCTAGGCTTCGCCTACGCCATCATCGGCGGCGTGGGGCCTGCGGAATTCTACGCCAAAACCGTCGGCGCGGTGGCGATCGAGGGCTCGGCGCCCGGCATCTATCGCGGGCTGTTGTGAGCAAACACGCTGCCGCAATGCTGCCGCAGAGGTAAATCGCGGCCGTCGTTTTCGCCAGCATTCATAATGACTATGACAACCCAATTGCCCCTAAAAATCGGCCCGAATTTGCCACTTCTTAATCCCTACTCTTGCTAAAGATGATTCCAGCGCGGGCAATTTCGGCGGCGGCCGCATTGACCAACGACGGAGCAGCCCATGCGCACCGCGACAGTATTCATATTTGTTCTGCTGGCGGCCTCGCCGGCACACGCATCAAAGTCATGCATGACCATGGCGGAGGCGCGCGCGCAATTTGCGACCTCGCATCTGTGGTGGCACGGCCCCAATCATTGCTGGGACGCGACGGCCCCGCAGCATCGCATCGTCCGCCGCGTCAAGCCGAAGGAGCCGCAGCAAGCTCAAGACGGCGACGCCACGCCTGACGTCGCTGCGCAGGATGACGGCACTGTACCGGCCAAGCGCGAGCCGAAATGGCGCAACGCCATGTCGGAAATGCTTCCCGCGGACTCGCCCGGCATCGCTTCAGCGCTGCCCTCGCTGCCGGCGATTGCAACTGATGGCCTGAACTGGCTCGACCGCTGGGTCGAGGTCGCACAGGTCGCCCCGCCCTCCTTCCTCGGCCGCTCGCCGCAGCTCGCCGCCGCCGAGGTCGCGCCGTCCGCCCGCGAGAAGCCCGATCCGATGGTGACGCCGATGCGGCTGATCCTGGTGTTCCTGAGCATCGTGGTCATTCTCGCGGTGATCGAGCTCCTGTTCCGCAACACCATCCATGAACGGCTGGACTAGAGGACTTCCGCCCGCTGCGGGTTCCATGCGGTTCCCGTTGATCGCCCTAACCTCTCCATGGCCTCGCCTTGCTTTGGTCAAATCCCGCTGAAGTCTGGGCAACGGGGCAGGCATGAATACATTGGGTGGGGATAGCCAATGCAATCCACGTTGACCGCAAGACAAACCGATCCGCACGACTTGTTCGTGGTCGAACCCGATGTCGTGCTCGCCGCGCGCGCGGACGCGCTCGATACGCGCAAGCGCGAGCCGAACCTGCGCGCGCTGGTGTCGGAGATTTCCGCTGAAGTCGCCACCCAAGCCGCGGCGCCGAAGGTCGACACGTCTTTCCGCGCCGCTCACGTCGAGAGGAAGCGCGGCAGATGGCTAAGCTTTGTCGTGGCCTTCCTGTTTGCGCTGATGAGCGCGATGGGCGCCGCCGCCTGGCAACACTATGGCGACAGGGCGCGGGCGTATGTCGCGATGGCAGCCCCTCTGCTCGGTCTCTCCTCGCTGCAGGCGACCTCAGCGCCGCAGAGTGCGCCCGCGACTTCAGACGCGACGCCGGAGCAAGCGGCCGCGCCGGCTGAGGCAACCGCAGCGCCTGCCGATGCCACGGTGGCGAGCGCATCCGCCTCGCCCGACCAGACGCAATTGATCCAGTCGTTGACGCGCGACCTCGCCGCGATGGGACAACAGGTCGAGCAGCTGAAGGCCAGCATTGCCGAGTTGAAGGCCGGTCAGGAGCAGCTCGCGCACGACGCGAAGGCAACCGAGGCCAAAGCAACCGAGGCGAAGGCCTTCGAGCAAAGCATGCGTGCGAGAGTTTCCGCGCTGCCGCCCCGTCAGCCGGCAGCAGCGGTTAAAAGGCCGAAGCCATACGTGCCGCCGGCGCAGGCCTCGGCCGCTCCGCTTCTGCCGCCGCCGGGCGCGCCCGGATCCGCGCCGGTGCAGATCGCGCCGGCAGCGCCGCCTCCTCCGCCGGTTTCAGTCGCGCCACAGGATGATGCGCCACGACCGCCAATGCCGGTGCGCTAAGAAGGAGGACGCGGTTTAGGGGCGCCGATCACGCCTTGTGGAACACCAGCGCGCGGAGCTCGATGCTCTCGCGCGGCGGCGTATCTTTCGGCGTGGTGGGATCGGTGAACGCCGTGTGCGGCCCGAAGCGCGTGCGGCCATCGTCAACGGAGTCGTAGCACTTCAGCAGCAGCGCCTCATCGGCGGTCATCTCGGGGAAATAGAACCAGCGGTGGTTCGGATTGTATTTCACCGAATAGGTCTCGCCGCGTCGGTTCGGATAGATCAGGTCGGAGGCGACGAGATCGTCTTTCGCAACGCTCGTACCGTCGCACATCGCAAGCGGCGCGTCGCGCACCGGACCGCGGATCGGCCGCCACAGATTGATCACCTGCACGCGGCCCTTCAGCAACTGATCCGCCTCGTCGGGGCAATGCTCGCGCACGCGGTTCGGGCCGGAGTCCACCGTCTGGTCGACATGGACACGGGTCGCCGGCTGGCGCGGCCCGGCGCCGCGGATATCGGCCGCGCCGTCGACGCGCCGGCGCACGGTGTGGTCGAACAGCACCACGCGGTCGGCGCCGAGCGTGGCGCGAAGGAAGGCTTCGGCGGCGGGATAATAGACGCGTCTGATTTCGTTCTCGTCGTAGAAATTGCGCACAATGGTCGGATGCTTCACCAGCGCAAAACCTTCGCGGTCCAGCGAGAAGCTCTTTGCGATCGGGCGTCCGCTGAAGATCGGGACGTCGTGGGGCTCGGGCAGATTGGTGGATTTCGGCTCGCCCGGCGGCGGATCATAGGCGTAGGTGCGCGGCTTGCCAGGCGTCGGCGCGAGGTAATTCAATTCGGCGGTGACGAAGGGAAGCGATTCGATCTTGGTTTCTTGCAGGCCCATGTGCCTTCTCCCGGCAAACGACGTGTTCGCTTCAATGTTTGCTGCGACGCGGCCGGCAGCAAGCACACGAGCGAAATAGCAAGGATGCTGCCGCCGCATGGGTCGGGCGAAGAAAAAACCTGTCGCCGGAAGGCGGCGCTGCGGACGGCTGTTCTCGCCCGCAACACCGTCGCGAGGTCAGCCGACCACGACCTCGCTGATCTGGATGACGGGCGCGATATCGGTGTAATTCGGGATATCGCCCATGATCTCCTTGGCGTGTTTGCCCATCGCGGCCTGGAACGACTCCACCGAGTCGGAGAAGATGTGGCACATTCCGACATAGGTCGCGGGCGCGCCAGGCGCGCCGCCGGCAAGCCCCTTGTCCACCGTGTAGGATTTGCAGGCGTCGCCAAGCTTGGCCTTCACCAGCGGCATGTGCTTGTCACGATAGTAGGCGTGGTCGAAACGTGCTCCGGGCTTGTTCGGATACATGACGCTGACCTTGATCATGGCGGTCTCCCTTTCGATACCAGCCGGTTGACGTCCGGCTTCGGTCAGACATTGCGTCAGGTTTTCCAGCCCTGCAACACCCGGAACGCTTTCTTGATCAACTCTGGTGCGGACCGCGCATCGCCTTCATGGCGTCCTCGATATGACGCCATTCTTTCGCATCCTCGTCCTCGCCTCTCTTCTCACATGCTTGCGCCTTCTGCGCGGCCTGTGCGATTGCCGCCATGCCATGCTGCTCGAGCATCTGCCGCGCAATGGTGTGAACCTGCGTTTCCGACATCATGTCGCTCTCCTCGGAATTTGCTGGATCGGAGCCGCGGCGATGGGTTCCCTGACCGCGCGCCGGGCTCACACCAACCATTGATGTGGAGATCTGGTTCCGCGCCCTCAGGCGACGTTGGCCTTGTTCAGTTCCTCGGCCGCGAGCGCATCGAGGTCGATCAGCGCGGCATCGTCGGGCAAATCGTCCGGTGCGTTGCCATGCACGTGCATCAGCGTCTGCACGCGGCGGGCGTTGAGATAGTCGACATGCTGGTGACGCAGCGCGACCGGCAGCAGCGCCTTGGGCAGGCCGACCATGGTGAAGGCGGGCGCCTTGCACACTTCGCTGCCCTCGCGCCACAGCAGCGGATTGAGGGTATAGATCCGCTGCCGTTCGATCTCGACCGGCACGGTATGCTCGGCCTCGGCGGGCGCGGCCGGCGTCGCGTTGGCATTGCCGGCCCGCGTGCGCACCGCGATCGTCCGCAGTTCCCAGCAGATCAAGTCGGTTGCGGACATCACCTCGCGGCGGATCGCATCGACGCTGGCGGCAAATTTCGTGGCTTCCGTCACCGTTGCCGAGCCCCGTGCGACGGCTTCCACCAGCCCGGCAGCGCCCGCGCCGAATCCCGGACCGGCGCGTTCGATTGCCGCGGCCAGCGCCTCGATCTGGTCGGCTGCCAGTTCGCGGTCGCGCTGGGCTCTTGCATCCGTCAGCGCGCGCTCGGTCGCGGCAATCTGCGCATCGAGGTCGGCAAGCTCGGTGCGCAGCGTCCGCGCCCGCTCCTCGACCTCGCGCATCTTCGCTTCCGCGCGCTCGAGCTTGGCAGCGCTGGCGCCGGACACCGCGAGCTTCTCGGTCGTGCTACGCTGTTCCGCGAGAAGCTTTTCGGCGAGATCGAGCCGGCCCGCCAGCTTCCGCCGCTCGTCCTGCTTGGCGAGATGCGCGCCCTCGAAGCGCTCGACAGGACTGAGCTCACGCTTGAAGAATGCCATGCAAATGCCCTCGCGGGGTCGCGCCCGACCGAATCAGTCGAGCCGTTTCCCGCAAAGCCTAGTCGGAAAACTGCGATGACAATACGGCCCGCTAGCGCTGCGGGATCGACGCCGGTGGACGAAGCGAGCCGCCTGCGAGCCCGGTTCCGTGCGGCGACTTTTTCGCCGGCGCGGACCGCGGCCGGCCGCCCGGCGTCTCGTCGACGGATTCGAGATAGGCGGCAAGCTCCCACGCCGCGCTGGAATTGCTGGCGTAGTGCTGCTGCAGGAACAGATAAAGCGAAAGGCGGAAGCGGCCTTTGGTCAGTCCCTTGGCGCGATGGTGACAAGTCACGCAGCTATCGGTAAACAGCCGCGCGCCGGATTTGCCTTCATCGAGGTTTTGCGCTCGCGCTAGCGGCAACGCTGCAACGCCAAGCGCGAGCAGGATGCACCCGCACCAAATCACTCTCACCATGTTCGGTAAAATCCGCGTATCCCAACCACCGGTTCGCCTTGTCGGCGACAAGCCTGTCAAAAAGAGGGCGCGATTCACAATTCCGGCGGATCGAACCAGTTGGTCAGCGCGATCCCGCCATCGACGGTGATCGCAGCCCCCGTGACATATCCCGATATCTTGTTGGAAAGCACCGCAAGTGCGATCGGCGCGAGATCGTTGGCCTCGCCGAGCCGGCCAAGCGGAATGTGCTTGGCGAGCACAGGATTGGCAACGAAACCGCCGGCTGCGATGGCGCCGGGCACCAGCGCATTGACGCGAATGGAATGCTGTCCCAGCGACTTCGCGAGCTCCTTCACCAGCATCGCCATCGCCGCTTTCGCGGACGAATAGTGCGGCAGGTTGCGCGGCGTGCCGGCGTGGAGCGAGGTCAGGAACAGGAACGAGCCCGGCGCCTTCGCGGCGATCAGCTTTTTCGCCAGCTCGCGTGCGAGATGAAAGCCGGCATCGATATTGACCGCATGCATCTGCCGCCAGGTCTCCTCGCTCACAGCGAGGATGTGATCGGCCTCGCGCCGCGGAGGAGAGGC
>DASRFY010000127.1:0-10623 GCA_035651315.1 Burkholderiales bacterium | reverse complement strand
GGGAACGGAAAAGATCGTCGGCATCGAAACCGAGCAGCTGGCGATTCTCAAGAAGCAGTACCAGCTCGGCGCGATTGCGATGGGAGACGTGGTCGCGCAAGAGGCAACGCTTGCTCAAACGCTGGCGACGCTGCCGGTCCTGCGCAAGCAACTGGCGCAGCAGCGGGATCTGTTGACCGCTCTGACCGGCCGTTTTCCGAGCGAGGAGCCGGCCGAGACATTCGAACTGTCCATGTTGCAGCTTCCGCAGGACTTGCCGGTCAGCCTGCCCTCCATGCTGGTCGAGCAGCGCCCGGACGTGCGCGCGGCCGAAGCGCAGCTGCACGCCGCGAGCGCGCAAATCGGCGTCGCCATGTCGAACATGCTTCCCCAGTTCACGCTTAGTGCCGCCTATGGCGGCGCGACGACGCAGTTGAGTCAGATCTTCGCGACCCAGAACATCTTTTGGAGCGTGGCCGGCAGTGTCTCGCAGGTACTCTTCGATGCCGGGACGCTGCTGCACAAGAAACGCGCCGCGGTGGCTGCGTTCGATCAGTCGGCCGCCCAATACCGCGGCACGGTCATCGCCGCCTGTCAAAACGTCGCCGACACGCTGCGCGCGCTCGAATTCGACGCCGACGCGCTCAAGGCGCAGGCGGCTGCGGAGCACGCCGCCGCCGAGAGTCTGGATATCGCCCGCCGGGCGCTTCAGCTCGGCTCCATCAGTTTTCTCACCATGCTCAACGCCGAGCAGACTTATCAACAGACGACCATCAATCTCGCCCAAGCCCGGGCAAACCGTTATGCCGATACCGCCGCGCTGTTTCACGCCCTGGGCGGCGGGTGGTGGAATCGTCCGGGCGCTACCGTGCTCGCACAGCCGGATGCGAACAAGTAGCTGGCGTCGAGCAACGCGAAACTCTGCGGCCACGTGAAACAAGAGGACGAACCCCCGTGCACGGTTTGCCCCGCGCAGATCCCGTGGCCGTCGATCTCATGGCGATCCAGAGCTGTGGTGAGAAGTCGAGGCAGGCGACAACGGGCCGTAGCGCCGGACGCGAGAAGATTTTGTACGCGCAAGGCGCTAAACTTCCAAGCTGGTACATCGCCTATCTTGAATACTTATGCGGTTTCTCGTCGTGGAAGACGACCGGCTGCTCGCCGACGGGCTGTCGCGCAGCCTGGGCAAGTCCGGCCACGCCGTGGACGTAGTGTCCGACGGCGCGGCGGCGGACGCGGCGCTGAGCGCGGTCGCCTATGACCTCGTCATCCTGGATCTGCAGTTGCCGCGGCTCTCCGGGCTGGACGTGCTGCGGCGCTACCGCGCCGCCGGAGGGCGCACGCCGGTCCTCATCCTCACCGCGCGCACCGCGATCGAAGACCGCGTCGGCGGCCTGGACGCTGGCGCCGACGATTACCTCGCCAAGCCTTTCGACCTTTCCGAGCTGGAGGCGCGCGTGCGTTCCCTGGTGCGCCGCGCGCACGGCAGCCCCGCGCCGCAGGTGCGGCACGGCAGCCTCACGCTCGACACGGTGGCGCGCCGCGCGTCGATCGACGGCACGCCGCTGGAACTCTCCGCGCGCGAATTCGCCGTGCTGGAGACGCTGCTGCTGCGCGCCGGACAACTGGTGAGCAAGGAGGTGCTGCTCGACCGGCTCTACCGCAGCGACGAGCCGGCCGGCGAAAACGCGGTCGAGGTGTTCGTGCACCGGCTGCGCAGGAAGATCGAACCCGCCGGCGTGACGGTGCGCACCGTGCGCGGACTGGGCTACATGATCGACCGGCCGCAGGATGGCTAGATCATCGGTCCGCCGGCGGCTGCTCGCCTGGCTGATGCCGCCGCTGCTCGCGCTGTGGTTCGCCGGTGCGCTGCTCGCCTACTGGTTCGTCGACAACTTCGCCAACCGGGTCTACGACCGCTGGCTGCTCGACTCCACGGTGGCGCTCGCGCAGCAGGTGCACGCCGAGGACGGCCGCGTTTCCGTGGACTTGCCGTCCGCGGCGCTGCGCGTGCTCGAGTTCGACACGATGGATCGCATCTATTATCAGGTGACCGATGCCCGCGGCGGCTTCGTCGTGGGCAATAGCCCGCTCGTGCGCCCCGAGATCGCCGGCAATCAGCCGGCGCTCTACGATTCACGCGTCGCCGGAGAACCGGTGCGGGTGGCGGCGCTGCGCGTCGAGGACCAGGCCGGCGCGCTCGTCGAGGTGGCGGAGACGCTGAACAAGCGCCGCACGCTGACCAGCGAGATCCTCGCCGCGATGCTGCTGCCGCAACTGCTGCTGATCGCCGCCGCCGCGGTGCTGATCTGGAACGGCGTCGGGCGCGGGCTGCGCCCGCTGGAGGCGCTTCGCACCGACATCCTGGGGCGTTCGCACCGCGACCTCAAGCCGCTGGACGAGTCGCGCGTGCCGAGCGAAGTCGCGCCTCTCGTCTACGCCATCAACCAGATGCTCGCCCGCCTGGAGAGCGTGCTGGTCGGGCAGAACCGCTTCATCGCCGACGCGGCTCATCAGCTCCGCACCCCGCTCGCGGGTCTCAAGACCCAGGCCGAGCTGGCGCTGCGCGAGACGCGCCCGGAGGAATTGCACGCGTCGCTGGAGCAGATCCAGCGCGCCACCGACCGCAGCGCGCGTATCGTGAACCAACTGCTTGCGCTCGCGCGCGCCGACCGCTCGCTGGAAACGCCGGCGCGGCTCGCCGCGCTCGACCTGGTGGGACTGGCCCGCGAAGCAACCGCCGACTGGGTGGCGAAGGCGGTAAGCCTCGGCCTCGACCTCGGTTTCGACGCACCCGAAGCCGCGCCGATGCTGGTACTCGGCAACGCGGAATTGCTGCGCGAGCTGATCGACAACCTGGTCGACAACGCGCTGCGCTATACGCCGGCCGGCGGTCAGGTCACGGTCCGTGTCGCACGCGACGACGGCGCGGTGCGGCTCGAAGTCGAGGACACCGGGCCGGGGATTCCGCCCGGCGAGCGCGAACGGGTGTTCGAGCGTTTCCACCGCATCGAGGGCTCCCCGGGGGATGGCTGCGGCTTGGGGCTGCCGATCGTGGCCGAGATCGCCCACGCCCACGGCGCCGCGGTCACGCTGCACGACGGCGCGCAAGGCAGGGGCACGCTGGTACGCGTGCGCTTCCCGGCAGCCTGACCGAGCCGATCCGGGTCCGGCGCGAGCGCCGATTTCCCGGCGGATCCGGCTGCGTCGAGGGAAATTACTGCTCGAAGACATCGCATCGGCACTGCTTGACAAGGGCGCAGCCGCGCCGCGATAGTCACGCGCACCGACGTTGCGGTCCGGCATACGGCATGTCGACCGGCGCCGACAAGAAGACTGTTTTCACGGGAGGACAGGCATGAAATGCTGGTCGCGCTGCGCAGCCGCGCTCGCACTGGGGCTCGCCGCCGCGCTGTCCCACGCTGCCGATCTCACGCTTCGCTTCGGCTCACCCTTCGTCTCCGGCACCAACCTGCACAAGGGAATGCTCAAGTTCGCGGAGATCGTGGACAGGGAATCCGGCGGCAAGATCAAGGTGCAGGTCTACACCGACAGCCAGATCGGCGACATCCAGCAACTGCTCGCCGGGATGCAGCTCGGTACCGTGGACATGGCCTACCTTGGCGTGGGCAACTCCGGGCAGTTCAAGGACTGCGGCGCGCTCAACGTGAGCTACCTGCCCTACCTGTTCAAGAGCAAGGAAGCGGCGACCGAAGTCCTCAACGGCCCGATCTTCCAGGAGTTCTACGACCAGTGCGCGAAATCCTCCGGCACGCGCATCTTCGCGGTGGCCGGCGCGCGCAGCCCGCGCGCGATCGTCACCACCCGTCCGGTGCATCGCCCCGAAGACCTGAAGGGCATGCGGCTTCGCATCCCGCCGATCCCAATCTTCCGCGACACCTTCGAGACGCTGGGCGTGAAGGTCGTGCCGCTGGGATTGAACGAGGTGTACATGGCGCTCTCGCGCGGCCAGGTGGACGGCCAGGACAACGGCTTCGACCTGACGCTGTCCTTCCGCTTCCACGAAGTTTCCAAGTACTGGTGCGCCACCGATCACGTCTACGACGTCGCCGCCTGGTACATCTCGGAGCGCCGCTGGAAGAGCCTCACGCCCGAGCAGCAGGCGCTGTTCCGCCGCGCAGCGAAGGAATCCGGCGTGCTCGTCACGAAGCTGGGCGAGGAATTCGATCGCGCCGGCCGCGAAGAGCTGAAGAAGGCGGGCGTCACCTACTTCGTCCCGGACAGGAAGGCCTTCGAGGCGGCGTGGAAGGACGTGTACAAGAACTACGAGGGGAAGGCCTGGCCGGTCGGCTTGGTCGCCCGGATCAAGGCCGCGCAGAAATAGCCGGCCGATGCTGCGCCTGTTCGAGTCCGGCCTCGGCCTGGCCGCGCGAGCGTTCGACTGGTTGATCGCGGCGCTGGTGGCCGCGCTGGTCGTCATCGTCGCGCTGCAGTTCGTCGACCGGCATTTCGTCGACACCGGGGTGGCCGCGCCCGACCAGTACGCGCGGGTGGCGCTCATCTGGCTCACCTTCATCGGCTTCGCGCTCGCGCTGCGCGCCGCCGTCAACATTCGCGTCGACCTCATCGATGCGCGGCTTCCGCCGCGCGTGCGCAACGCGCTCTCCGCCGCCTACGACGCCGTCATCCTCGCGCTGTCTCTGCTGCTCGCCGTCAAGGGCTGGAAGCTGATCGAGATCGGCCGCGACCAGGAACGTCTCGGCACCGTGCTCACCGAGGCGGTTCCGGCCGCGGCGCTGGTCCTCGCCTGCCTCGCGATAGTGGCTTTTCTCGCGCTGCGCCTTGCGCTGCGGCTCATGGGCCGCGAGATCCCGTCCCATCACGAGTACGTGGACTGATGCTGCCGCTGCTCTTCGTCGCCTTCATCGCCGCGCTGCTGATCGGCTTCGACGTCGGCTACTCGATGATCCTGGCGGCGTGGCTCGGCATCCGGTTCAAGGGCGGCGACGCGGTGGACGCGGCGATGATGCCGCTGTCGATGATCGCCGGCGTGGACAGCTATTCGCTGGTGCAGGTGCCGTTATTCATCCTCGCCGGGGAACTCATGAATCGCGGCGGGCTGACGATGCGGCTCATCGACTGGTCGATGGCGCTGGTGGGCCGGTTGAAAGGCAGCCTCGGTCACGTGTCCATCCTCACCAACCTGATCATGGCCGGCGTATCCGGCTCCGCGGTGGCGGACGCGGTCGCCACCGGCAAGCCGCTCATTCCGGCGATGAAGAAGGAAGGCTATGGCGAAGGCTTCTCCGGCGCGGTGATCGCCGCCGGCGCGCTGCTCGGGCCGATCATCCCGCCGTCGATCCCGATGGTGGTGTACGCGCAGCTTTCCAGCCAGAGCGTCGTGAAGCTGTTCATGGCCGGCATCGTGCCGGGATTGCTGCTCGCCGCGGGATTCCTGGTGATCTGCTCGATCACGGCGAGGCTGCGCCGCTACCCGGCGCGCGAACCGGTGAGCTTCCGCGACAAGGTCCGCGCGACCGGCCGCGCCGGCTGGGCGCTGATGATGCCGGTCATCATCATCGGCGGCATCCGCTTCGGCTGGGTCACCGACACCGAGGCCGCGGTGGTGGCGGTGCTGTATGCGCTGGCGGTGAGCCTGTTCATCTACCGCGGCGTGAAGCCCGGCGAGCTGCCGAAACTGCTTTCCCAGGCGGGGCGCTCCACCGCGGTGGTGCTGTTCCTGCTCGCCGCGGCGGGGCCGTTCAGCTGGCTGGTCGCGGAAAGCCAGATCAACCAGACGGTGATCGACGGCATCCAGGCGATCTCCACCAACCCGATCGTCGTCCTGATTCTGATCAACGTCCTGCTGCTGCTCGTGGGCTGCATCATCGAGCCGCTGCCGGCGATGATCATCTTCCTGCCGGTGCTGATCCCGCTCGGCATGCAGCTCGGCATCGACCCGATCCAGTTCGGCGCGGTGGTGGTACTGAACCTGATGATCGGCCTCATGCACCCGCCGATCGGCCTGCTGCTCTTCGTGGTGTCGAGTGTCGGCAAGGTGCGCCTCGCCCCGGTGATGTGGGGCGTGCTCCCCTTCCTCGGCTGGGCGCTCGTCGTGCTCGCGCTCACCATCGTCTTCCCGCCGCTCACCACCTGGCTGCCCGGGCACTTGCACTAGTGTGCCTCGATAAGAGGCCACGTCGGCAATCCTTCGGCACAATCCGACTCCGAGATCGCTATGTGCGGCGGTAGCCGTAAAGCCACCGGGCCGTCGTCGCGCCGACGTTGCGGGCGGAGTGGCGCGCGCGTGCGGGAATGAACGCTTCCTCGCCGATCTCGGGGCGGGGGACCTGCCCTTCGAACTCGAACTCCATCCCGCCTTCGAGCACCACAACCAGTTCGTCGGTATGGTGCACGAAATCTTCCCATCGCCGGCCCGGCGGATCGACCCATTCTTCGCAACCGAAGCCGCGAGAGGCTCACTCGCGGGCCACCTTTTCCCGATCGGTCATGCAGAGATTCGGCAGAGTTTCAGGCTTGCGATCTTTCTTACATCATGCAACACGCCGAGTCCGACATTTCCCTCGCTCGATTTTTCCGAAACACGTCCAAGCACGTCCATCCACGGCACAACGATACGAAATTCACGCCACGCTTCCGCGCTGGAACTTACAAGAAACTTACGACGATCCCTCGACAATCGCGAGACGCAATCGTTTCATCGCGAATCGCTGCGATAAATCTCCGCTGAGTGCACCGCCTCACCTCGTGCGTCGTTTATTCACTTGCATCATCCGACAGGGAGGCAATACGAATGGAACGGTTGCAAGCGGGTTTCACACTGATCGAGCTGATGATCGTGGTCGCGATCATCGGCATCCTGGCGGCGGTGGCATTGCCGTCCTACCAGAACTACGTGGCGCGGACAAAGATGTCCGAAGTGATGCTCTTCGCATCGGCATGTCGCACCAGCATCACCGAGGCGGTCGAGACTTCGTCCGCCGGACTTCCGGGCGCCGGCCTGTGGGGCTGCGAATCGAGAGCCAGCCAGGCGCACCCGATCTCGAAGTACGTCCAGAAGATCGAGACCAACCCTCAAGGCGAGATTCGCGTCACCGTCTGCGGCACGACCGCGTCCCCGTGCATCAATACCGACCTCATCGGCCACGCGATCATCCTCAAGCCGTGGCAGGACTCGGGCGGCACGCTGCTTCCGGCCCCCGGTTCGCCCGTCGCGCGGTGGGACTGCGGCCCCGATCCCGCCAATCCGACGCCCGACATGGCGGTGTATCTTCCCGGCTCGTGCCGCATGAATATCGTCTCCGCCGGAGGCTTTGCCGAGAGTCCGTCGTGAACCCGGCCGGGAAGCGCACGCGACGGGATCAGCTGGTGGTCGGCGCGCGTTGCTCGAACTGAGGCAGCCCGTCGTTGATCTCGAACCACGGTGCCTTCGCCGGAGACGAACTTGAATTGCGCGTGGCGGACTCTGGCATAGCTGCCGAATATGGAATGGACTTTCCCTACCCCAGGCGGGTGACCCGCACGGCATCGACCTGCAAAGATTGAAGTGCTGTTGTCATCAGTCGTGAGGCGAGAAAACAAGTCATGTACGAGATTACTACCGCGGGGATCGATCTGGCAAAGCGGACATTTTGCACTGCACGCGATCGACGAGACTTGCAGGTCGTACTCAGGAAATCTGTTCGGCAGTCAGCGGCTTGCCGGTCGCAGTCTCCTCGGCGACAGGCTCAGGCGCCGTTCATTGAACTACGAGGTGGTACGTCACCGCTTGAATCATGCTCGGCAGGATGCCGCCGAAATTCAGCTCGTACTTTCCCGGCGGCAATGGCTTGAGCATGACGTAGTAGCCGTTTGCCGCCGCGGGCAATGCATGGACTCGCGGTACCATTCTGGCTCCTAAATCAAAACAATCCGCAGTCGCCTGACGATGCGCCTCGAGACCAGTTGCGCGAAGGCCGTTCAGGTCAAGAACCAGCGAGGCGACCTCATCAGTCATCTCCTTTGCCGTACGTAGCAGCGATTCGCAGCTCGACTGCTTTGCATCACCTCGCGGGAAGACGACGTAGTTGACGAGCGGAAAGAACAGGTACTTGCCGCCGGGCACAGTGCAGGTGCGAATCGTGCGCTTCGTTCCGTACGTCCCCGCAAGGAACCATACCGAGCCCTCCTGCTTCAGGCGGCACTTGTCCCCGGTGCGATCGGCAACCGGACTGTCCGCGTCGTCGAACGATACCGCCCATTGCCACCACCTGCGCGACCACTCCGCTTGCGACGTGCCCGCGACAGCTTGGTTTGGCGGGACCAGATCGAGCAATTCCGCCGAGAGGCTCCCGGCACTCAGACCCATGAACACCAACAGAAGGAAAGCCCGGCAGGATTTGCGCATGCTTTCGAAGCAGTGTGGTCAAGTTAGAGGCTTAAAGGCATCCTCAATAGCGGGAATGATTTCTGCGGCGCTTAGTGCAGGCACCTACTGTCTCTCTGATGCCCAACGTGTTGTTCTGCGGCGGGCCGCAATGACGGTTGATCTTCCCCGATGCTGATGGCCCGTCCGCAGCAACAAAGGGTTAGAAGCGCGTGCTTCCAGGGTCATGGTTGGAGCTTCCTTGCTAGGTAGCGACACAGAGCCCCGCAGAGGCCCACAATCAACTCGGCATCCTCGTACTTTGGGGCCTTTCCCTCTTTCAGGTGCCGTCCAGTTTCTGATGTGTAGCCCCATGCTTTCTCGACAGCTTGATCGAGCGGTTTTGGAAATACGTCGGGATAGCGCTTAATGAGCTCACCTAGGGTGGGTTTCTGATCCCCTGCAACGTCACGGGCCACGCACTCCGGAGCCGCCATTGCATGCTGCACCGCGCCGGTGACATCCGGCTCGGGGCGCCGCGACAGATCACGGATTGCTTCGTGTAACTCGGTGGTCGCAGTGGTCCGGCCCTGCGCGTCAAGAGCATCCTTGGCGCCATGGACTGCTTCTTCGAAGCCCTCAGAGCCGCGCGTTTCAATTTGGCCGTCAACCAGCTGCCATCCGATCCCGCGGCCTCGAAAATATCGATTGATCTCCTCGGTGAAATTTGCAGCGCCATCAGATGAACCACGACGGCTACGAGCAATCATTCCACCAGATGAGAGCGCGGAGTAGATTTCCTCGATAACGTCATACACGTAGTACCACTCGCACGTATCGAGCGATTTCCTGATCTCACCATCCACGTTCGGATATTCCGACCAATTGCTTGGATTCGGGCGAGTGCGCAGCACTCTGCAAACCAGCGTACGGAGCGGGTTCGGGGTAAATCCAGATTCGTAGGCGATTTCAACAACGACGCTTCTCAACTCGTCGGGTGCGTCATGACGCACCGTGATTTCGGCATCGGGCTGGGAATACCCGTGCCGACCGGAGAAGCGTGAGGACATGTGCGCGCTTCTAACGGAGGGCCGAGTTAAGCGGCACCCCCGAGCGGAGCGTGACAGGCCGCTTGCGGCCTGGCGCGCCCGACGAGTGGGGCCCCGCAGTGCCGACTTGAACGAGAGTTGGACGGCGCGCAGCGCCGGACCACTCGATGTGAAAGACGCTTAACTCGGCCCTCCGTTGGGTTGCGCGCGAGGGAGCGCCCTTTACCGGCAACATCGTTTGCATACTCCCGTCGGCAATCGAAGTCGCATCCGTCGCACTCAATCCACGCAGGCGCTGCGCGCAGCCCAACGACCAGCGTCAGCGGCGCGCCTGCGCGATGCCAGCAAAGAAGAACCACGCTGATCGGTGCGTCCGCTGGACGCTGTGGTTGGGCGGCAGTCTCTTGTGTACCACGCTAAACATGAACGTGCACCCCTGACCCTGGGAATAGCTCGTCCAGCAGCTGACGCATGGAAAGATTTCTCTTGAATCGTGAAAACGGTACATCACGGTACTTGAGGCGCAAGATGCGCTTGCCATCAGCTGTCCGCCTACCAGGAGCTTTGGTAGTTCGGTGTGCTTCGATATACGGCATGGGGTTGTCCGGGCTACTGCCGTAGAAACTGTAGGAAGTCGGCCTGAGGTCGAGGAGTGAGTGCGCGATCACAACTATGCATGCACCCGGGTAAGTGGCGAACTCTACACGTACAGAGAATTTCTTCGGTGTCTTCTCATCATGAGTTTGCTTCAACTGGATACGCCGGATGGTGGCGTTACGTTCTAGGATCACGTCGTAGCCCGAGTCATCGACTTCTGCATTGGAAATGCCTAACGGCTCATTCGGGTCGTCGCGCCATACTTCACTTGCCAGGTCCGCCAGAAAAGCGTGCCGAAGGACGTTTTCGACGTGGCTCGAGCGCTCGGCTAGCGCTTCCAATCGCGACGCCTTCTCCAGCTTATCCATACGCCGATTCTGCCGCCCAACGTTCGGCGTAAGCAGGCGCCGGCGCGCAACGCGCGACGGGCACCAAGCAGCGCTGCTGCTTGGCGCTCCGCTTGGCGCCGGGGTTAGAGCGCATAGTTATCACTTTTTTCGCTTCGGGTCACGGCATGGGGGTCACACGGCATGGGGGTCAGGCCTTGTCTTTTGCCTGTTCCGCACGAGCGATCAGCCGGCTCACCCGCGACACCGACAAGCCGAGTTCCCTGGCGATTGCCGTCATGCTCATCGCGCCCGCCGTATGGGCTTGGTACATGGCCTCTTCCCG
>DASRFY010000126.1:0-3070 GCA_035651315.1 Burkholderiales bacterium | reverse complement strand
CCCTCCGTGAACGCGAGGCTGTAGCCGTAGATCGCCCACAGCACCACGATCATCGAAAAGATCACGAACACCTGCATCAGCACCGACAGCATGTTCTTGGAGCGGACCAGCCCGCCGTAGAAAAGCGCGAGGCCCGGGATCGACATCATGACCACGAGCGCGGTGGCGACGATCATCCACGCGGTGTCGCCCTTGTTCGGAGCCGGCGCGGGGGCTGCGCTCGCCGCAGCGGGCGCCGGAGCGGCGGTCGCGGCCGGCGTGGCTGCCGGGGCCGCTGCCGACGTTGCCGCTGCAGGCGCCGCAGGCGCCGGCGCGCTCGCCTGCGCCAGCAGCATCGATTCGGTTGAAGCGCTCGCGCCGGCGGCGCACGCGAGAGCGACCATGATCATCAAAAGTGCAACGAGGTGCTTCATCTTCGTTTCTCCCTTACAGCGCTTCCGCGCCGACTTCACCGGTGCGAATGCGCACGACCTGCTCGAGATCGAAGACGAAGATCTTTCCGTCGCCGATCTTTCCCGTGTTGGCGGCCTGCTCGATGGTCTCGATGGTGCGCTCGAGGAGGTCGTCGCTGATGGCGGCCTCGATCTTCACCTTCGGCAGGAAGTCGACGACGTACTCGGCGCCGCGATAGAGCTCGGTGTGGCCCTTCTGGCGGCCGAAGCCCTTCACTTCCGTGACGGTGATGCCCTGCACGCCGATGCCGGAGAGGGCCTCGCGCACCTCGTCGAGCTTGAACGGCTTGATGATGGCGGTGACCAGTTTCATGGTGTCCTCATGGTTGGCTACTCGAAGGATCAGAAAGTCTTCTGCACGAACGCCACGACCTGCGTGTCGGCGATCTTCTTGCCGAGCGGATTCGTGTAAAGCTCCGTCTTGGCATTGGTGTCGGTCACGTAAACGCCTGCCGTGAGCCCGAACACTTCCGCCTGTGCGCCGGCTTTCCAGTCGGTGTAGTTGAAATCGCCGAAGTGCCTGAAGCGTTGATGACCGACGTGCGCGATCAGCGTGACCTTGCCGATGACGTCGTTCACCTTCTCCGCGATGTCGTAGTTCGCCGAAAGATCGATGTAGTCGCTGCCGCGCGAATCGGGAAAGCCGAAGGTCTTGTTGCCCAGCACATAGCTGTACTTCGCGGACAGGAACTTCCACGACAGGCCGACGTAGCCTTCCGTGGTGTCGGGCTTGGTGTAGCCGCCCGGGTACGAGCCCGGGTAGTAGTACTGCAGCAGGCCGATGTCGTAGCCGAAGTCGCCGGGCAGCGTGCCCTTGTAGCCGCCATAGAAGTCCCATTCGAGGCTCGCCGAGACGCCCGGGGTCGCATCGGACAGCCAGCTGATGTTCGAAGCCCAGGTGCCGACGTAGAAGCCGCTCTTGTGACCGAGATCGAAGCCGCCCTGCAGGGCAGGCTTCTCGTTCGTCTGCGATACGCCGCGGAACACGTACTGACTGTAAAGCCCGACGTTGCCCGTGAATGTCCAGTCCGGCTCCGGCGCAGGGGCCGGTGCAGCGGCGGGCGGGGTCGTGCCGGGCGAAGTTCCAGGGATCGGCGTTTGTGCGATCGCCGTACCGCAAAGCAGCGCAATGGCGCCGATGGCGAAAGAAGGTCGCAGTAAAGAGCGGGAGGGCATGAGATTCCTTTTGGTTTTTGAGAGGCAAGGCTGACGCGTCCCTGTTCAGCATTTCATGTGCCATTGCACAAAAGAACGCGAGCACAACGACTTAGCTGCAGGTGTCGGCTCTGCGGCCGCGCCGCGGCCCCCAGGTTGATCGATTTCGGTGCGCGCAGGACCTCCGCGTGCACGCACATGGGGCATTCGGCCGAACGGCCGATCCGGTGGTCGAGATGAACTTTGCTAGACTGGAACGCGTCTTCAGGTCATCGATGAGCGCGCACCCGAAAGCGAGTGCGCCCGACAATCATTCCAACGGAGCGCGTCATGCTGAACAGCCGACCTCTGGATGAGCTCGCCGCCCGCATCGGGCAGGTGTTCGAGAACAGTCCGGCCAAGGACATCGAAAAGAACATCAAGACACTGTTGACCAACGGACTCGCGCGGCTCGACGTCGTGCCCCGCGCCGAGTTCGACGTCCAGGCGCAGGTGCTGCTGCGCACCCGCGAGAAGCTCGAAGGACTCGAGCGCCGGCTGGCCGAGCTCGAGGCGCGCATGGCGCCGCCGCCGGTTCCGATGGGAAGCGGCCCCTACATGGGCGCCTCCGGCGGCATGGGCGGCGGACCCGGCATGGGCGGCGGACCCGGCATGGGTGGACCTTCCATGGGTGGCCCGGGCAGCGGGGCTCCCGGCGACATGCCGCCAGGCGGTTTCGATCCCAATGCGCCGATGGAACGCCGCTGACGCGCTGATGCACTGATCGCATCCATCGACACGGCGAGGGCCCAAACGCCATGGCGCTCGCCGTCGTGCATTCGCGCGCGCTCGCCGGCATGCACGCACCGCTGGTCGCGGTCGAGGTTCATCTATCCGGCGGATTGCCGGCGTTCAACCTAGTGGGTTTGCCCGAGACCGAGGTCAAGGAATCGCGCGATCGAGTGCGCGCCGCGCTCACCAACGCGCAGTTCGACTTCCCGCGCAGCAAGATCACCGTCAATCTCGCGCCCGCGGACCTGCCCAAGGAATCCGGCCGCTTCGATCTCCCGATCGCACTGGGGATTCTCGCCGCCACCGAGCAGTTGCGTTCCTCGACGCTCGCCGAGTACGAGTTCGCCGGCGAGCTCGCGCTGACCGGCGCATTGCGCCCCGTACGCGGCGCGTTGCCGATGGCGCTGGCCGCGCATCGGGACGGCCGCCGGTTCATCCTGCCGCAAGCGAGCGCGAGCGAAGCAGCCCTCGTGCGCAACGCGACGGTGTATGCCGCGAAGGATCTTTTGTCGGTATGCGCGCACCTGCGCGGCGAAGCGTCACTTGCGATCGCGCGCGCCGAGGCCTGCCCCGGTTCCAGCGGCGTGGTCGGCGACCTTGCCGACGTGCGCGGACAAAGCCACGCCAAACGCGCGCTGATGATCGCGGCGGCGGGTGGGCACAGCGTGCTGATGACCGGCCCGCCCGGCACC
>DASRFY010000125.1:0-18161 GCA_035651315.1 Burkholderiales bacterium | reverse complement strand
TGCTCGGGCAGACCTTTCACGTTAGCTCGACTTGGCCCCATCGCTTGGTGCGTTGTGAAGTCGATCTCGACCATCAGGAGATTCGCTGCTTCGCGTTGCGGCGTCGTGCGCCAACCGAGCAGCCCTTGCTGGTCACTCTTGATGAACGTCCTCGCGCGCTCCGTCGTGCCGGCGGAGCGGAAATGGATCGTTGCGCGCTCGTCGCGGACCTCTTCCCGGGCAATCCCGCCGATCTCGATCCACTCGCCGAGACGGCCCGTGGCGACCGACCCCACACTCTGAATGCGCACAGCGCCGCCGCCGTTATCGAGCACCGCGTCGCGCCGCGCCGCGAGCTGGATCGTCACCCGGTCGCCGCTCACCCGCGGCTGCGCGTAGAAGCCGGCATCCACATCGTGGTATTCGACGCTGTCGATTTCCTGCACTGCACCGCCCGGCAGCACGCGCGTGCGGCGCGTCCTGACCGGCGCCGATTGCCCGAGCTGGATGAAGACGGCGTTGCCTTCCAGGACCTGCGCGGTCCGGGTGCCGGCTCCGGCGCGATCGGCCCGGATGCCCACTACGCCTGCCTGCAAGCTGTCAGCACCGGCGCCCACTCCGCCGGAGACGTCGAGATCGGTGCCCGCGCCCGATGCGGATGTTTCCTGCCTGACCGTGATCAGCAATCGCTTCGGCGCGCCATCCACCACGTCGAGCACCTTGCGCAGGCCCGCAAGATTGGAAGGCGTGGTCCGGATCACGAGCTTGTTCTGCATGCCGCTCACCGTCGCACCGGGCGCGAGCAGCGGCGTGAGTATCGGGATGACTTCCTCCGCGCTGCGATAACGCAGCTCGATTACTTCCAGCACCTGCTGCTCGCCGAACGCCGGCGCGAGCGCCGCGGCGGCGAGCGCCGCCAATACCCGCAGCCGGTTCCGTCTCACGCGCGCCTCAGCCTCCACTCTCTCGGCAGCTCTCTTGCGGCCGGGTCCTGCCTGTAGAACAGAGAGAGCTGGCGGTAGACGTCGGGGTAGATTTCCTTCACGACTTCCGGGATCTCGAAAAACGCTTCGGACAGCACCGCGAAAAACTCTCCCGGCGCTTCGGCCGCGTACGGATCGATATCCGTCTCCTGCCCCGCATCGACGCGGCGGCAGAAATCCTCGTACGCCTCGGTGAACGCCTTGGCCCAGGCTTGCCGGCTCATGCCGGCGTGCAGAGGCGGAAATCCGTTCGCGCTCCCGCTCAGCATGTCGAGCTTGTGCGCGAACTCATGGATGACGACGTTCGCGCCGTCGCCTTCCCACGCGTACTCGACATCCGCCCAGGACAGGATGACCGGCCCCTGCAGCCATGCCTGGCCGGCGTACGAAGTCTCGTCGGTCTCGACCAGGCCGTCCTCGTTGCGAAACTCGTGCCGCGGCGCGAACTCGTCCGGATACACGATGATCTCCACCCAGCCGTCATAGGAGTCGATCCCGAGATTCAGGATCAGGATGCACGCCTGGATCGCGATGCCGAGCCGCATCTCTTCCGTCAGCTCGTGGTCGCCCGCGGCCGAGATCTGCTTCTCGTGCACGAATAGCACCACCAGGTCGCGCAGCCGCTGCCTTTCCTCTGGCGTCAGCCGGAGCACGAAGCCGAAGCGGCGGCTGACCCGTTCCCACAGCTCGGCGTCGAGCCGCGCGTTGCGCAGCACGCGTCGCCTGCGCCAGGACTTGTACGCGCCGAACATCAGTCCGCCGGGTTGTCTTCGTCGGGCGATTCGAGCAGCGCGCGCTCCAGCCCCTCGACCTGGTCGAGCTGTTCCAGCTCGACACGCTCGATCTGGGCGAACCGGCGGGTTAGCTTGTCGCCGGTGATGCGCAGATCCTCGGTGTCCTGATGCGCCAGTCGAACGTGATCCGCGAGCTTGCGCAGACGCTGGTCGAAACGGCCGAAATCCTTGCCGAGCTTGCCGAGCTCGTCCTTGATGATATGCACCTGGCGGCGCGTCTCCACATCCTTGAGCACCGCGCGCGCGGTGTTGAGCACTGCCATCATCGTCGTCGGCGACACGATCCACACCCGGCGCTGCATCGCGTAGTCGACCACCTCCGCATGGTAGGCGTGGATCTCGGCGAACACCGCCTCCGCCGGAACGAACATCACCGCGCCGTCCGAGGTCTCGTTGGCGACGATGTACTTGGTCGCGATGTCCTCGACGTGCCTCTTCACGTCGGCGCGGAATTGGCGCTGCGCCTGCGCCCGGTCCGATTCGGCGAGGTCGGCCTGGAACATCCGTTGGTAGTTCTCGAGCGGAAACTTGGCGTCCACCGCGACCATTCCGGTCGGCTCGGGCAGCTTCAACACGCAGTCGGCGCGGCTGCCGTTGGACAGCGTGTACTGGAACTCGTAGGCGGCCGGCGGCAGCATGTTGCGCACCAGAGCCTCGAGCTGGATTTCGCCGAACGCGCCGCGCGAGCGCTTGTCTCCCAGCAGCTCCTGCAGGCTCACGACGTTGCTGGTCAGCCCGTCGATCTTCTTCTGCGCCTCGTCGATCGTGGCAAGCCTCGCCATCACGTTGGCGAAGGTCTCGTTGGTCTTCTTGAATCCCTCCTCCAGCCGCTCGCCGACCTTGCCGGAGATCTGCTCCAGGCGCGCGTCGGTGGTCTTGGAAAGCAGCTCCATCGAGGCTGCGAGCTGGGCGGAGGCGTTGCGCAGCGTGGTCTGGATCAGCTCCTGCTCGGCGCGGCTTTGCTCGGCGAGCTTTTCCAGGACTTTCGTGATCACTTCGGCGCGCAGCGCGTCCTGCTTGCCGCTCATCTCCAAGGTCAGCTCGCCGAGGCGCCGGGTGAGCGTCTCCCGGTTGGCCGACAGCTCCTCCACTTGCTGTACCTGCAGCGCGCCCATCGTGGAGCGCGTCTGGGTAAGCTCCTGGGTGAGCGTGGTGCGCAGGCGATCGAGGATCTCGTTCTGCGATCCGGTCAGGCGGTCGCCGAGCGAATTGAGCCCGGTGTTGAGGTCCCTGACCATTGCCAGGTGCTTCTCTTCGAGGGTGCGCGACACGGCCTCCGGGAGCGCGCGGGTGCGCGCCAGCAGCGCCGCGACCAGAACGACGGATACCAGTGCAAGGAGCAGCGACGCGGCTGAAAGGACAACCGAGAGGGGAAGATCGAGCATCGGCCCATTTTAAACTAGCACCTCACCCCCCGCCCCGCCGCACGCGGAGAGGGCGCTCAAATCCGCATTCGCAACCGCCCTGTCCGCGTTCCGCTTCTTCCTAGTCGAACGAGTTGGGCCGGACGCGCCGGCAACGAGTCCGCGCGGCGGGGGTGAGGCAGCTTATGCGACCGCCTTGTCTTCGAGGCGGCCGGCGCGCTTGCGCTCGTGTTCCTTGAGGTAGCGCTTGCGGATGCGGATCGACTTGGGAGTGATCTCGACCAGCTCGTCGTCGGCGATGAATTCGATCGCCGATTCCAGCGTGAGCCGGATCGCCGGGGTGAGCAGGATCGCCTCGTCCTTGCCCGCGGCGCGGATGTTGGTGAGCTGCTTGGTCTTGACCGGATTGACCACCAGGTCGTTGTCGCGGGAATGGATGCCGATCACCATGCCCTCGTAGAGCCGTTCACCGGGACTGACGAACATGCGGCCGCGCTCCTGGAGCTTCCACAGCGCATAGGCCACGGCCTCGCCGTCTTCCGCGGAGATCAGCACGCCGTTGCGGCGCTCGGCGGCCTCGGACCTGACCGGCGCGTACTCGTCGAAGACATGGCTGAGGATGCCGGTGCCGCGAGTGAGCGTCATGAACTCGGACTGGAAACCGATCAGGCCGCGTGCCGGTATGCGATAGTCGATGCGCACGCGACCCCGGCCGTCCTGTTGCATGTCCAGCACCTCGCCGCGGCGGCTGCCCAGCGCCTCCATCACCGCGCCCTGGCTCTCCTCCTCGATGTCCACCGTGAGCTGCTCGAAGGGCTCGCACTTGACGCCGCCGATCTCGCGCAGCACCACCCGCGGGCGCGACACCGCCAGCTCGTAACCCTCGCGGCGCATGTTCTCGAGCAGGATCGTCAGATGCAGCTCGCCCCGCCCGGAGACCAGGAATACGTCGGTATCCGGCGTATCCTCGACGCGCAGCGCGACGTTGGTCAGCAGCTCCTTGTGCAGGCGCTCGCGCAACTGCCGGCTGGTGACAAACTTGCCTTCCTGGCCCGCGAGAGGCGAGGTGTTGACCTGGAAATTCATGGTCAGCGTGGGCTCGTCCACTCCGACCCAGGGCAGCGCCTCCGGACGCTCGGCGTCAGCGATGGTGCAGCCGATCGCCAGCTCCTCGACGCCGGTCACGAGCACGATATCGCCGGCGGCGGCCTCGGTCATCGTCACCCGCTCCAGCCCGCGGAATCCCATCACCTGGTTGATCTTCTCCTTGCGCGGCGCGCCGTGGCGGGTGAGCACCATCACTTCCTGCCCCGGGCGCAGCCTGCCGCGGGCGATGCGGCCGATGCCCATGCGCCCGACGTAGCTCGAATGGTCCAGCGCCGCGATCTGCAGCTGCAGCGGCGCGGCGGGATCGCCGGACGGCGCGGGCACGCGCTGAAGTATGGCCTCGAACAGCGGGCGCAGGTCGGTGCCGGGACGGCTCAAGTCGAGCGTAGCCGTGCCGTTGAGCGCAGAGGCGTATAGCACGGGGAAATCCAGTTGTTCTTCGGTTGCGCCGAGCTTGTCGAACAGATCGAAGGTGTGGTTGACGACCCAGTCCGGCCGCGCGCCCGGCCGGTCGATCTTGTTCACCACTACGATGGGTCTGAGGCCCAGTGACAGCGCCTTGCGGGTCACGAAGCGGGTCTGCGGCATCGGTCCTTCCACCGCATCGACCAGCAGCAGCACCCCGTCCACCATGGACAGCGAGCGTTCCACCTCGCCGCCGAAGTCGGCGTGACCCGGGGTGTCGACGATGTTGATGTGCACCCCGTGATAGTCGACCGCGGTGTTCTTGGCGAGGATGGTGATGCCGCGTTCGCGCTCCAGATCGTTCGAGTCCATCACCCGCTCGGCCACGTGCTGGTGGGCGGCAAAGGTGCCGGCCTGATGCAGCAGCTTGTCCACCAGCGTGGTCTTGCCGTGGTCGACGTGGGCGATGATCGCGATGTTGCGGATGTCCGTGCGCATGATGGTTGCCGCGGGGAAAGGCGGCGCAGTCTATCACACCCCGATGCGCCGCAGCATTTCTCTATATAATCGCGCGCGGCACGCATCGATGAACTCTCCGCACGAACGACAATCCGACCTGGACGGCGTCGATCCGGACCATATCCTGTCCATGGTTCGCCGCCACGCCGGCCGCGCCGCCGGTGCCATCGGACAGTTGTCCGTCACCAGCCTGTTCCAGCCGATCTTCAGCCTGGCGCACAACCGCATCGTCGGATACGAGGCCCTGATGCGCCCCGCCGACCAGGAAGGCCGCGAGGTGCCGCCGCTGGACGTGTTCCGGCGCGCCGGCGATCTCGCCGTGCTCGGCACGCTGGAGGGGGTCGCGCACGCGGTGCACGTCCAGAACTTCCTCGCCCTCGGGGAGCCGCAAGGCTGGCTGTTCCTCAACGTGGACGCGACAGTGTTCCTGGAAAGCGCGCGCTGGCCGAATCTTCTGGAACGGCTCCTGGAGCAGCTCGGCTTTCCCGCTCACCGCGTCGTCATGGAAGTGCTGGAGCAGCGCGTGACGGACGAGATCCGCCTGCAGGACGCGGTGCGTTTCTTTCGTGACCGCGGCTTTGTCATCGCGCTGGACGACTTCGGCGCCGGCCATTCCAATTTCGACCGTATCTGGACCCTGCAGCCGGATATCGTGAAGCTCGACCGCTCGATGACGGCGCAGGCGGGCGGCAATCCGCGGGTGCGGCGCATGATGCCGGTCATGGTGTCCCTTCTGCACGAGGCCGGTTCCCTGGTGCTCATGGAAGGCATCGAGACCGAGGCCGAGGCATTGATGGCGATGGACGCCGACGCCGATTTCGTGCAGGGGTACTTCTTCGGCAGGCCGAGCGAACGCCTGGCGGATCTGGCTGAGGGCCGCGCACTGCTCGACGGTCTGTGGCGGAGCTTCCGGGAAATCACGCTGCCCGAAGGTAGCAACGGGCGCCACGAGATCGCGCCGTATCGCAACGCGCTGGGCTACGCCGCCACGCTGCTCGAATCCGGCATCCCGCTCGAGCGGGCGGTGGGCGGCCTTCTCGATCTGCCCGGCGTCGAGCGCTGCTTCCTGCTCGACCGTGAAGGCCGTCAGATCGGCGAGAACGTCATCCCGGCTTCGCGCACCGGCGTCACCGATCGGCGCTTTGAGCCGCTCGCCAATGCCGAGGGCGCAAACTGGTCGCGGCGCTATTACTTCCGGCGCGCGCTGGAGCACCCCGGCCGCGTCCAGGTCACCAGGCCGTACCTTTCCATCACCGGCGTAAACCAGTGCGTCACCGTGTCCATCGCCACGCTGCACTCCGGCGAATTGCGGGTGCTGTGCGCGGACATCGCTTGGCGCGACCACGGCGTGGTGCGCCGCTGACCGCGGCCCGGGCGCGCTGGAACGCCTGGCGGCGGCATCACGCCGCCGCGCGAAACACTTCCATCGGCGGAGTGCGCAGCACGCGCCTCGTTCCGAGCATGCCGGCCGCAGTGACGCCGAACCCGCCTGCCGCGAGCCCCGCCGCCCAGATCGCGGGATTCAGGACATACGGCACGTTCAGGATCTTCTGCGCCAGCACCCAGCCGATCAGCGTCGCGCCGATGCCGGCGAGCAGCCCGGCAAGCGAGCCGATGAAAATGAACTCCGCAAGCTGGGCCGCGCGCAACTGCGCCGCGCGCGCGCCTAACGAGCGCATGACTGCGGCGTCGAAGCGGCGCTCGTCGTGCGTGGCCGCAATCGCAGCCAACATCACCAGTACGCCGGCGGCGAGGCTGAACAGGAAGACGAACTCCACCGCCCGCACCACCTGGTCCATCATGCGCTGCACCTGCTCGAGCACGCTCGCCACGTCGATCACCAGCACGTTGGGAAAGATGCGCACCAGCGCGTCCATCACCTGCCCCTGCTGCGGCGGCAGATACAGACTCGTCACCCAGCTCGCGGGATAGTCTTCGAGCACCCCTCGCGCCGCGACGACGAAAAAGTTGACGCGGAATGAATCCCATTCGACCTTGCGCAGCGAGGCGATCCTCACCTGCAGGCGATCGCCTGCAATGTCGTAGGTGAGCATGTCGCCGAGCTTCATGCCGAGGGTCTGCGCGATGCCCTCCTCCACCGATACCAGCGGCTTGCCGGCGTCTCCGGCGTCGAACCATCTGCCCGCGACGATGCGGTTGTCCGGCGGCAGCCGGTTCGCCCAGGACAGATTGAATTCGCGGTCGACGAGCCGCTTCGCCCGCTCGTCGGCATAGTCCCTGGAGGAGACGGGACGGCCGTCGATTTCGATCAGGCGCGCGCGCACCATCGGATACAGCGTCGGGGCCGGCAGGCTGCGGTCTGCCAGAAATGCCTTCACCGGCTCGATCTGGTCGGGCTGGATGTTGACCAGGAAGCGGTTCGGCGCATCGGGCGGAAGGCTCCGCTTCCAGCTCGCCAGCAGGTCCGAGCGCACCAGCGTGAGCAGGATCAGCGCCATCAGGCCCAGACCCAGCGCGATCACCTGGATCGCGCTGCCCATGCCGCGCCGGCGCAGATTGGCCAGACCGAAACGCCAGGCGAAGCCGGCGCCCAGCGTGACCCGGCGCAGCAGCCAAATCGCGCCGAGGGTCAGCGCCGCGCAGGCGACGATGGTTCCGAGCACGCCGCCGAGCACGTAGCCGCCGAGCTTCCAGTCCTGCGCCTGCCACAGGATGAGCGCAGCCATCGCGGCGCCCCCGAGCAGGTAAGCGGACCAGCCGAGGCGGTCGGGCACGCCAAGGTCCCGCCGGAGCACACGCAGCGTCGGGACCCGTTTGAGCGCGATCAGCGGCGGCACCCCGAAGCCGAGCAGAAGCACGAGCCCGGCGACCAGGCCTTTGATCGCCGGCAGCGCGCCGGGCGGAGCCAACTCGACGGCGGCGAGCGGCGCCAGCAGCGCCGCCAGCACCTGCTGGCAGACGAAACCGACGGCGCAGCCGAGCAACGCGGCGAAAAATCCGACGTAGGCGAACTGCAACGCATGCAACGCGAGAACCAGGCCCTGCGTGGCGCCGAGGCAGCGCATCACCGCGCAGCCGTCCAGATGCCGCTGCAGGTGGCGGCGCGCGGCAAGCGCCACCGCCACCCCGGCGAGGACGACGGCAAGCAGCGCGGACAGGCCCAGAAATCGCTCCGCCCGATCCAGCGCCGACCTGATTTCCGGTCGCGCGTCGCCAATGTCCTCCACGCGCTGTCCGGGACCGATCGCTTCCGTGGCGATGGCGCGATAGCGCTGCACCGCCTGTTCCGTGCCGGCGACCAGCAGGCGGTAGTTCACGCGGCTGCCCTCGGCTAGCAGACCGGTCGAGGGGAGATCCTCCTCGTTCAGCGTGAGCCGGGGGCCGAGGTGGATGAAACCGACGCTGGATTCCGGCTCTTCTAGCAGTTGCGCCGCCACGCGAAAGCTGCGACGGCCCAGCCGCACGAGATCCCCGAGCCGCAGGTCGAGCCGCCGCAGCAGCCGGTCGTCGACCCACACGGTGCCGGGTCGCGGGATGCGATGCGGCTCGAACGCCGGTGCGCCCGCTTTGGTGCGGATGCGCAATGTCCCGCGCAACGGATAGCCCGGCGAGACCGCCTTGACTTCGACCAGCAGGCTCGCATTCCGGAACTGCAGCATGCTCGGAAAGCGCACCGTTGTTGCGGCGGCCAGGCCCTCTTGCGCGGCGCGGGTGGCGAAGGTCGCTTCCAGCGGATGATCCGAAATCACGACCAGATCTGCGCCCAGGAGCTGGCTCGCCTGACGGGAAAGCGTCCGCCCGACGCGATCCGCGAAGAAGGCGACGGTGGTGAGACACGCCACCGCGACGATCACGGAGACCGCCAGCAGCCGCAGCTCGCCGGCGCGCCAGTCGCGCAAGAGCAGCCGCCACGCGAGCATCGCAGTCCCGACGCCGGTGACGCCTTCAGACGCGCGCATCGTCGATCAGCCTGCCGGAAGCCAGCCGCAGCCGCCGCCCGCAGCGGGCCGCAAGCCGCTCGTCGTGCGTCGCCAGCAGCAGCGTCGCGCCGCGCTCGCGATTCAGCTCGAACATCAGCGCCGCGACCTCTTCGCCGCTTGCCGCATCGAGGTTGCCGGTGGGTTCGTCGGCGAACACGAGCTGCGGCGCCGGCGCGAAGGCGCGCGCGATCGCCACCCGCTGCTGCTCGCCTCCCGAAAGCTGGCGCGGATAGTGTCCGAGACGCTCGCCCAGGCCCACCCGCGCGAGCAGCGCCTGCGCGCGCTCCCTGGCATCGCCGTTGCCGGCGAGCTCGAGCGGAAGCATGACGTTTTCCAGCGCCGTGAGCGCGGGCAGAAGCTGGAACGACTGGAACACGAAACCGACCCGGTCGCGGCGCAGCCGGGCGCGGCCGTCCTCGTCGAGCGCGGAAAGTTCGGCGCCGTCGATCCACACCGATCCCGCGCTCGGCGCATCCAGGCCGGCGAGCAGCGCGAGCAGCGTGGTCTTCCCGGAACCGGACGCGCCGAGAACAGCGACCGCCTCGCCGGGCGAGATCTCCAGCGAGACTTCATCCAGAATGGTAAGCGTGCGTTCCCCGGCGGAGACTTGCTTGGTCAGTCCCGCCGCCCGCACAATGGGCGCCGTTTCGTTTCGAGCCATCAATGTCGTCGAAAGTCCTGCTCCTGCTCCTGTGTCTGGCGGCGCTCCCCGCCGAGGCGGCGCGCACGCTGCTCGTGTTCGGCGACAGCCTCTCGGCGGGATACGGGCTGCCGCAGAAGACCGGCTGGGTCACGCTGCTCGAACAGCGGCTGGCGCAAGAAGGCTTCGACTACAACGTCGTCAATGCCAGCATCAGCGGCGAGACCACGGTCGGCGGCAAGAACCGCATCGAGAGCGCGCTGCGCAAATACTCGCCGGACGTGGTCGTCGTCGAACTGGGCGCCAACGACGGGCTGCGCGGCGCGCGCCTCGACGACATCCGACGGCACCTGGCGATGATCGTCGAGGCCTGCAACCGGATACGCGCCCGCGTGCTGATCATCGGCATGCGGCTCCCCCCCAACTATGGGCAGGAATACAGTCAGGGGTTCCGGGACCTGTTTTCCGAGGTGGCAAGACAGCGCGGCGCGGCGCTCGTTCCCTTCCTGCTCGAAGGCTTCGCCGGAGAGCGCAGACTGTTCCAGCACGACGGCTATCACCCGACCGCCGAAGCGCAGCCGCGCATCCTCGACAATGTCTGGCCGCACCTGCAGCCGCTGCTCGTCAAGTCCAAGTAACGCGCCCGAACGAGAAGAAGCGTTCACCACCGAGGACACCAAAAACACGAGGAGAAACGGAAAGAAAATCCGAGTGCGGAATCGTCGTTGATCTGGTCTGCAGCTAGCAATAGAAGAATCGTTTTCGCCGTTCCGGGTGCCCTTCGTGCCCTTGGTGGCGAACGGCGCCTTCCTCTCCGGTCGGCCCGGTTCGCATGCCCGCGGCGGACAACGCGGGCCGGCGTGGCGCTTCAGTGTAGACTTTAGGGCGGGCGCCGTCGAAAACGCGGCCTGCCGCGATGGCAATGACTCAGGACGTCGTCACCGTAGCACAACTGACCGAATTTCACGAGATCGTGGACGTGCGCTCTCCTTCGGAGTACGCCCTCGACCATGTGCCAGGCGCGATCAACTGCCCGGTGCTTGACGACGAGGAGCGCGCCCGGGTGGGCGCGATGTACGTGCGGGAATCGCCGTTCCAGGCGAAGAAGCTGGGGGCGGCGATCGTCGCGCGCAACATCGCCCGGCACGTCGAGACGAGCTTCATCGACAAACCGAAGAGCTGGCGTCCGCTCGTCTACTGCTGGCGCGGTGGACAGCGCAGCGGTGCGATGACCATCGTGCTGCGCCAGGTCGGCTGGGACGCGCGCAAGCTCGCCGGCGGCTACAAGGCGTACCGCAGGCATGTCGCGGCGGAGATCGACCGGCTCGCGCCGCAGCTGCGCTTGCGCGTGGTGTGCGGGCCGACCGGTTCGGGCAAGAGCGCGCTGCTGCGCGCGCTGGCGGCCGCGGGCGCGCAGGTGCTGGACCTGGAACGGCTCGCCGCGCACCGCGGCTCGGTGCTGGGCGAGCTGCCGGGCGAGCCGCAGCCGTCGCAGAAGATGTTCGAAAGCCGGCTCTGGTGGCAGCTGCGCGGCTTCGACGCCGTGCGTCCGGTGTACGTCGAGGCGGAGAGCAAGAAAATCGGCGACGTGCGCGTGCCCGAGTCCGTGATCGGCCGCATGTGGGATTCGGAATGCATCCTGCTGGAAACCGGGCGGGCGGCGCGCATCGCTCTGCTGCTGCGGGAATACGCGCATTTCATGCGCGATCCCGCGCTGCTGGCGGCGAAGCTCGACTGCCTCGTCGCGCTGCACGGGCACGCCCGCATCGAGCGCTGGAAGTCTCTCGCCGCCGCCGGCGACTGGCCGGCTTTCGTCGGCGAGTTGCTCGCCGACCACTACGACCCTGCCTATGGCAAGTCCACGCTCAAGCATTACCGCCGGCTCGCGCAGGCCAGGATCGTGAACGTCGTCTCCGGCGAAGCGCGAGAGTTCGAACGCGCCGCGCTGGATCTCCAGGGCGCGGCCACTGCCCGCTCCGCCGCGCAACACGCCGCCGCGCTGGATTGAACTGCGCCGTGCCATCTCCCGCAACCGCGCCGCGCAGCGGCGCCGGATCGAGCCCAAGCGGCATGTCCGCCAAGGCCGGGCGCCTGCTCGCGCTCCTCGCCGCGGCGATCTTTCTTGCCGTGTGGTTCAGCGGCCTCGAATACCGCAAGCTCGCCAAGACCGACGAGGGACGCTACGCCGAAATCCCGCGCGAAATGGTGGTCACCGGCGATTGGCTCACGCCGAGGCTGAACGGCATCAAGTATTTCGAGAAGCCGCCGCTGCAGTATTGGGGAACCGCGCTTGCCTACGAGGCCTTCGGCGTCCGCCAGTGGACTTCGCGGCTGTGGCCCGCGTTCACCGGCCTGCTCGGCATCCTCGCCGCCTGGCTCGGCGCGCGCCGGCTGTACGGAGAGCCGGCGGGACGCATCGCCGCGATGGTATGCGCAAGCATGCTTCTGTACGAGGCGATGGCCCACATCGATACCCTGGACATGGGGCTTGCCGGCTTCATGGCCTGGGCGCTCTCCGGTTTTCTCTGCGCACAGACCGCGGGAAGCGAGCGCGCCGTCTCGGGATGGATGGCGCTGTCGTGGTTCGCGACTGCGCTCGCCGTGTTGAGCAAGGGGCTGGTCGCGATCCTGCTGCCGGGGCTGACGCTGGCGCTCTATTCGCTGCTGCTGCGCGAGTTTTCCTTCTGGCGGCGGCTGCGGCCCCTGCTTGGCGTGCTGATCCTGGCGCTGGTGGCCGTGCCCTGGTTCGTCGCGGTGTCGATCGCCAATCCGGAGTTCCCGCAGTTCTTTTTCATCCACGAACACTTCACCCGCTTCCTCACCAAGGTGCACCGGCGCGTCCAGCCGTGGTGGTTCTTCTTTCCGATCCTCCTCGCCGGGATGCTGCCGTGGACGATTTCCGCCGTCCCCGCCGCGCTGCGCGCCTGGCGCGAGAAGACCGGCGGTCAGGGCTTTCGCCCGGGGCCGTTCCTGCTCGTCTACTGCGCGGTGGTGTTCGCGTTCTTCAGCGCCTCCGGCTCCAAGCTGCCGTCGTATATCCTGCCGCTATTTCCTGCGGCGGCGATCCTGATCGGCGCCTATCTGCCGCAGGTCGCCCCGAGGCACTTCGCATGGCAGATTGCGCCGGCTGCGGTGCTGGGGCTCGTCATGCTCGTCGCCGCGCCGTTGCTCGCGCCGTCGTTTCGCAACGCCGACGCCCCGCTCGAGATGTACCTGCGGTTTGCGCGCTGGCAGCAGGCGGGCGGCGCATTTCTGCTCGCCGGCGCGGCGGCTGCCTGGCTGCTGTGCGCGCGCAAGCGGCTTGTCGCCGCGGCGGCGGCGACGGCGATGTCGGCGCTCGTCGGCTTCCAGGTCGTCACCGCCGGGTACGACGAGCTGCACCCGCTCGCCTCCTCCTGGCAGATCGCAAGCCAGGTCAAACCGCTGCTCCAGCCCGACACGCCGTTCTACAGCGTGCGAATCTACGAACAGGCGCTGCCGTTCTACCTCGAGCGGCCGGTCACTCTGGTTGCCTACGGCGACGAGTTCGAATACGGCCTGAAGCAGGAGCCGTGGCGCGCCATCGACTCGCTGCCGCCGTTCGAGCAACGCTGGCGCGAGGCGCCCGTGGCCTTCGCGCTGATGCAGCGCGGGCTGTACGAGAAGCTGCGCGCGGACGGCCTGCCGATGAGCATCGTTGCGTCCGATCCGAAGAGAGTGATCGTGAGGAACAAATGAGCGCCATCAGCTTCTCGCTTGTGATCGCGGGCGTGCTGCTCAATGCCGCCGCGCAACTGCTGCTAAAGGCGGGCACCAATGCGGTCGGCCGGTTCGAGTTCTCCGCCGCCAACGCACTGCCGGTCGGTTTCAGGCTCGCCACCGAACCCCACATCGTGGGCGGACTCGCCTGCTACGTGGTAAGCGTCGCGGTGTGGATCATGGCGCTGTCGCGGGTCGAGGTCAGCGTCGCCTACCCGATGCTCTCGATCGGCTACGTCGTCAACGCGATCGCAGCGTACTATCTGTTCGGCGAGGCGGTCACCCCGGTCCGGCTGCTCGGCATAGGCATCATCGTGCTCGGCGTGTTCATCGTGGCGCGCTCTTGAGGCGACGTTCACCACTGCACCGCAGGATCGGGCCGACCACCCAGGCATCAAGACACCGAGAAAATCGAATCCATGTATTTCCGTTTTTCTAAACCCTGTCGTTGCCCGTTTCTGGATGTCTTGGTGTCTTGGTGGTGATTTCGTTCTTGAATCTGCGCGATGCTCTGCGCCCCTCCGGGTGACGACGCCATGAACTATCTTCCCTTCGCACGCCCCACCCTCGACGAGGAGACGATCGCCGCCGCGGCGGAGGTGCTGCGCTCGGGCTGGATCGCGAGCGGGCCGAACGTGCTCAAGTTCGAGCAGGCGCTGTCCGAGTATCTCGGCGGCCGTCCGGTGCGGGTCTTGACTTCCGCCACCGCCGCGCTCGAGGTCGCGCTGCAGCTTGCCGGAGTGGGACCCGGCGACGAGGTCATCACCTGCGCGGAGAGTTTTTTCGCCGCGCCCAACATGATTCTCAAGGTGGGCGCGAAGCCGGTGTTCGTGGACTGCGATGTGCGCACGCGCAATATCCTCGTCGATCACATCGAGGCCGCGATCACGCCGCGCACGCGGGCGATCCTGCCCACACATTTCGCCGGCTTGCCTGTCGACATGGACGCGCTCTACGAGGTCGCGCGCCGCCGGGGGCTGCGGGTCGTCGAGGACGCGGCGCTCGCCATCGGCTCGCGCTGGAAGGGACGACACATCGGCGCCATCGGCGACCTGGTGACGTTCAGCTTTCATCCGAACAAGAACATGACCACGATCGAGGGCGGCGCGCTGGTGGTCAACGACGACCGCGAGGCGAAGCTGGTCGAGAAGCTCCGCTTCCACGGCATCGTCCGGCTGCCGGACGGCACCCGCGACGTCGACTTCCCCGGCGGGAAGTTCAATCTGCCCGACGTCAACGCGCGCATCGGTCTGTCCCAGCTCGCCCGGCTGGAAGAATTCAACGCCAGGCGCAGGCAGCTCGCGGCGCGCTACTTCGAGCGCCTGGAAGCCAATCCACCCTGCCTGTTGCCCGCGAAAGCGCACCCCGGCGAGGAAGACGGTCACAGCTGGAACATGTACTGCGTGCTGCTGCCGCTCGAGCGCATGAAGATCACGCGCCAGCAGTTCATCGAGGCGATGCACGGCTGCGGCATCGGCATCGGCATCTCCTACGAGGCGCTGCACCTGTCGACCCTGTGCCGCGACCTGGGTTATCGCGAAGGCGACTTCCCCAATACCGAGCGCATCGCCCGCGAAACCGCGACCCTGCCGCTGTTCCCGGGGATGCGGGACGCCGACGTGGACCGCGTCTGCGACGCGCTGCGCAAGGTGATCGGCTCCGCCCGCCGCTGAGTACAATATGCCAATGCCCGCCCCCGATCTCTCGGTCGTCATCCCGGTCTACAACGAAGAAGAAGGGCTTCCGGCTCTCTTCGCCCGCCTCTATCCGGCGCTGGACGCGCTGCGGCTCGCCTATGAAGTCATCCTCGTCAACGACGGCAGCCGGGACCGTTCGGCCGCCATCCTGCGCGAGCAGTTCGCGAGGCGGCCGGAAGTCACGCGCGTGATCCTGTTCAACGGCAACTTCGGCCAGCACATGGCGATCATGGCGGGCTTCGCGCACTGCCGCGGCGGACGGATCGTGACGCTGGACGCCGACCTGCAGAACCCGCCGGAGGAAATCGGCAGCCTGCTCGCCGAGATGGATCGCGGCCACGACTACGTCGGCACCATCCGCCGCCACCGGCAGGACTCGGCGTTCCGCCGCTACGCCTCGAAGCTGATGAACCTGGTGCGCGAGCGCATCACCAAGGTGAAGATGACCGACCAGGGTTCGATGCTGCGCGCCTACAGCCGCGATATCGTCGAAGCGATCAACGCCTGCGAAGAGGTCAACACCTACATCCCGGCGCTCGCCTACACCTTCGCGCGCAATCCGAGCGAGATCGAAGTCGCCCACGAGGAGCGCGCCGCGGGTGAATCGAAGTATTCCCTCTACAAGCTGATCCGTCTCAACTTCGATCTGGTCACCGGCTTCTCAGTGGTGCCGCTGCAGATGTTCTCGCTGATCGGCATGGCGCTGTCCATCGCCGCAGGCCTGCTCGTGGTGCTGCTCGTCATCCGGCGCCTCGTGCTCGGCCCGGAAGCCGAAGGACTGTTCACCCTGTTTGCGATCAGCTTCCTCCTCAACGGCATCGGTCTGCTCGGCATCGGTCTGCTCGGGGAATACATCGGCCGCATCTATCAGCAGGTGCGCAACCGCCCGCGCTACCTGATCGATGCCATACTGCAGCAATCCGAAAAGACGGAAGACGAACGCATCGCCCTCGCGCCGCAGCCCTCGCGCCTTACCCGTCACGCCGAATGACCAGCGCCGTGGTCTTCGCCTATCACAACGTGGGTTCCCGCTGCCTGTCGGTGCTGCTTGCGCACGGCATGGACGTCAGGCTCGTGGTGACGCACCGGGACAGTCCCGGGGAGACGATCTGGTTCGACAGCGTCGCCGAGAAGGCGGCGCGCCATGGACTGCCGACGGCGACACCGGAGGACCCGAACGCGGCGGAATTCATCGCCCGCGCCGCCGCCCTGCAGCCGGACTTCCTCTTTTCCTTTTACTATCGCAGCATGCTGAAGCCGCCGCTGCTCGCCGTCGCTGCGCGCGGCGCGCTCAACATGCACGGCTCGCTGCTGCCGAAATACCGCGGGCGGGTGCCGGTGAACTGGGCGGTGATCCGCGGCGAGCGCGAGACCGGCGCGACCCTGCATTACATGGTGGAAAAGCCGGACGCCGGCGACATCGTCGATCAGCAGCAGGTACCGATCCTGCCCGATGACACCGCGGGGGAAGTCTTCAACAAGGTCACCGTCGCGGCCGAGATGGTGCTCGACCGCAGCCTGCCCCGGCTGATCGCCGGCACCGCACCGCGCGTGCCGCAGGACCTGTCCAAGGGCAGTTATTTCGGCGCCCGCAAGCCCGAAGACGGGCGCATCGACTGGAGCCAGCCGGCGCGTACGGTGCACGATCTGGTGCGCGGCGTGGCGCCGCCCTACCCCGGTGCGTTCGCCGACGTCGCCGGCCGCCGCCTGCGCGTGCTGCGCACCGTGGTGGTATCCGAGGCCGGCGTCCCGGGGCCCGCGCAGCTCTGCGTCGAAGCCGGAGCCTGTTTCGCCCGCTGCGGCGACGGCGGCGTGCTGCGCCTGCTGGAGCTCGAAATCGACGGCCGCAGCGTCAACCCCGGGGAACTGGGGCGCGTTCTGGGCGCTTCACGCATTCACCTGTCATTCGCGAGCACAACTTGAAGAAGATCCTGATCCTGGGCGTCAACGGCTTCATCGGCCATCACCTCTCCAAGCGCATCGTCGAGACCACCGACTGGGAGGTCTACGGGATGGACATGCAGAGCGAGCGCGTCGCCGACCTGCTCGGCCACAAGCGCTTCCATTTCTTCGAGGGCGACATCACGATCAACAAGGAGTGGATCGCCTATCACATCAAGAAATGCGACACGGTGCTGCCCCTGGTCGCCATCGCCACACCCGCCACTTACGTGCGCGAGCCGTTGCGGGTGTTCGAGCTGGATTTCGAGGCCAACCTGCCGATCGTGCGCGACTGCGTGCAGTACGGCAAGCGCGTGATCTTCCCGTCCACCTCCGAGGTCTACGGCATGTGCCCGGACGGCCAGTTCGATCCGGAAAGCTCGCCGCTCATCTACGGGCCGATCAGCAAGCCGCGCTGGATCTACGCCTGCGCCAAGCAGCTCATGGATCGCGTGATCCACGCCTACGGCATGGAGCGCGGGCTGGACTACACGCTGTTCCGGCCGTTCAACTGGATCGGCCCCGGCCTGGACTCCATTCACACGCCGAAGGAGGGCAGCTCGCGGGTCATCACGCAGTTCCTCGGCCACATCGTGCGCGGCGAGACCATCAAGCTGGTGGACGGCGGCCATCAGAAACGCGCCTTCACCTACGTCGACGACGGCATCGACGCGCTGATGACGATCATCGCCAACCGCGACGGCATCGCGAGCGGCAGGATCTACAACATAGGAAATCCGGCCAACAACTTCTCGGTGCGCGAGTTGGCGCGCATGATGCTCGAGCTCGCGGCGCAATACCCCGAGTACCGAGACAGCGCGGCGAAAGTGAAGATGGTGGAGACGACTTCCGGCGAATACTACGGCAAGGGCTACCAGGACGTGCAGAACCGGGTGCCGAAGATCGACAACACCCGCCAGGACCTGGGCTGGGAGCCGAAGGTCACGATGCAGGAGGCATTGAAGAAGATCTTCGACGCCTACCGCACCCACGTCGCCGACGCCCGCAGCCTGATGGACTGAAACTGCAACCACAGACACAGAGAAAATCAAA
>DASRFY010000124.1:0-6731 GCA_035651315.1 Burkholderiales bacterium | reverse complement strand
TGGATGTTCACGTGGCGACTAACCAGCCGCACCTGCGCGCCTATTTCGCCGAACAGATCGCGGAATTCCAGCCGCACGCGATTTTGACTTCCACGGACGATCCCACTCAACTGCTGCTGGAAGCGGCTCTGCGGGCGCGCGACGCTCGCGTGATCTACCTGGCGCGTGCGACCCTCGCCGTGCCCTTCGGACCGGATTGCGCCTTTCCGAGCGAGAGCAAGACCGCAGTGCTTCGCAGCGTCGACGGTGCAGTCGGCGTCAGCGAGTATGTCGCCGATTACATGCGCCGCTGGGGCCGGATCGACGCCATCCACGTGCCGATTTCCCTGATGGAGCCGGGGCCGTGGCCCGAGTTGGGCCGCTTCGATAACGAGTTCGTTACTCTGGTGAATCCCTGCGCGGTGAAGGGCATCTCGATCTTTCTCGACCTGGCCGCGCGCATGCCGCACCTGCGTTTTGCCGCAGTCCCGACCTGGGGCACGAGCGCGCACGATCGCGCGGCGCTGGCCGCCCTGCAGAATGTGGCGGTGCTGGATCCCGTCGACAACATCGACCTGCTGCTGGGACGCACGCGCGTCCTGCTGGTGCCCTCGCTCTGGGCGGAAGCACGGTCTCGCGCGGTCCTCGAAGCCATGCTGCGCGGTATCCCGGTGATCGCGGCCAACGTCGGCGGGATTCCCGAGGCAAAGATGGGCGTCGAGTATTTGCTGCCTGTGCGCCCGATCGACCGATACGATCCGACGCTCGATGAACGCATGGTGCCGGTGGCAAACGTGCCGCCGCAGGATATCGGCCCCTGGCAGGAAGCGCTTCACCGATTGACGTCCGACCGCGCCCATTACGATGACGTTTCGCGCCGTTCCCGTGAAGCGGCTCTCCGATACGCATCGAACCTGACCGTAGAGCCGTTCGAAAAACTCCTGCGCGACGTGGCGGCGCGGCCGCAGCGCCCGCGCGTGCATCCACAGGCAGCGGAAGCGAAGCTCTCGCCGGAGAAGCGTCGCCTTCTGGCGTTGCGCCTGCACAAGCTGAATGCCATCCGCTGGTTCCCCAACGCAGAAGCCGGCGAAGTCACGCGCATGCGCCTGTTCTGCTTCCCGCACGCCGGCGGCGGCGCGGCGGCCTTCGCGCGCTGGAGCATCCTGCCCGACGTTTGTATCACCGCCGCTCATCTTCCCGGGCGTGAGAATCGGGCGCTCGAGCCGGCGCCGCAGAGCATGCACGAACTGGTCACTGCACTGGCCGAGGCAATTCAGCCTTTCCTGAACCGGCCTTATGGATTCTTCGGGCACAGCATGGGCGCGGTGGTGGCTTTCGAACTGGCCCAGCTTCTGCGCGACAGAAATCAGCCGCAGCCGAGGGCGTTATACGTGAGCGGCGCCCGCGCCCCGAAGTTCCGCCGTGGCTGGACCCCGCCGCCGGAGCCCTCCGACGCGGAGTTCAAGCAGGAGTTGCGTCGTCTTGAAGGCGTCCCGGAAGAGGCGCTCGAGAACGAGGATCTCCTGCGAGTCATCCTCCCGGCCCTGCGCGCCGATGCGCGCATCTATCGCAATTACATATATAAGGACCGTCCGCCCCTGAACTGTCCCATCCATGTATACGGCGGCGAGTCGGACCCGAACGTCAAGCCGGAGCACCTGCAGGCGTGGCAGGAGCACACCACCTGCGCGGTCACCGTGCGCCTCTTTCCGGGCGGCCATTTCTTCCTGCAGACGGCACAGAAGGAATTCCTCAAGGTTCTGGCGGCCCACCTGGCGGAGGTCGGATATTAATGTGGCGTAGACACCCGCTTTTTGTGGGGCAGGCATTTTCGCCTGCGCGAATTTTCAGGTTGCCCTATCTTGTCAAGCCGCGGAGATGGGCAGGCAAAAACACCTGGCCCACCATCTCAATTTCCTCGCCATCAGGAGTTCGGAGTCTCGACCCGGCAAATCGATCCTGAGCTATGCGGATCCTCCTGGCCCACAATTCCCTGTATTACCCGTCGTTCGGCGGCGGCGATAAATCCAACCGCCTGCTGATGGAAGCGCTCGCAGCACGCGGCCACGAAGTCCGGGTTGTCGCGCGCGTCGAACACTTCGGAGCCGAGGCTCATGACCGCCTGTTGGCCGATCTCGGCGCGCGCGGCGTCACGATTGACGCTTCACAGGGCGCCAGCATCCGCTTGCGCCTGAACGCGGTGCAAGTCTCGGTGCTCACGCGTGACTCCATGCTGCGCGCCAACTTCGCCTCACAGGTGCGCGCCTTTGACCCCGACGTAATAGTGACCTCCACCGATGACCCGGCGCACCTGATGCTCGACGCGGCCCTGAAGTCGCCCCGCGCGCGCGTCGTCTACCTCGTGCGAGCCACCATCGCGCTGCCGTTCGGGCCGGACAGTTCCTTCCCCAGCCCCGCCAAAACAGCCGATTTGCGGCGGGTCGACGGCGCCGTAGCCGTGAGCGAATATGTCGCGGCGTACACGCGCCGGTGGGGCGAAATGGACGCGGTACACGTCCCCATCTCTCTGCTCGAACCCGGCGAGTTCCCCTGCCTCGGCCGATTCGACAATCGCTTCGTCACCATGGTGAACCCGTGCGCGGTGAAGGGCATCTCGATCTTCCTGGCGCTTGCCGAACGCCTCCCGGCCGTCGAGTTCGCGGCGGTGCCGACATGGGGCACCACGGAAGCCGATCTCCGCGCCCTGCGCGGCCTGCCGAACATCTCTCTCCTACCCCCGGTGGACGACATCGGCGAACTGATGCGCCGGACCCGTGTGGCGCTGGTGCCGTCGCTGTGGGCGGAGGCGCGCTCGCGCATCATCCTGGAAGCGATGGCGCGCGGCATTCCCGTCATGGCGAGCGCCACCGGCGGGTTGGCCGAAGCGATGCTCGGAATGGATTACCTGCTGCCGGTGAATCCCGTCGTGCGCTACCGGTCGCAGGTGGACGCCTTGATGGTGCCGGTGCCTGACATCCCGCCGCAGGATATCAGTCCGTGGTTGGCGACCCTGGAACGCCTGCTCACGGACCGCGCGCATTACGAGCAGCTCTCGGCCCGATCGCGCCGGGCCGCGATGGCCTACGCATCAACTCTCAACGCGCTCCCGTTCGAGGCGTATCTCCGGAAGCTGGTGGAGTCGCCGAAATTGCGAAAACCGGGAACAGACGAATGTGCCCCTAACCGCGACCCTGCAATCAGCGAGACACAGGGTGGCACAGTGGACAGATCCGACTGTCCAGGCTTTTCGCCCCTGCCTGCCAGCCGGCGCAAGGCCCGGCTCTCTTCCGACCGCCAAAGGCTGCTGGCCCGGCGCATGAAGCTCGAGCAGGCCAATGAAGCGGCGCGCGCGGCACTGCCCGGTGTCGATATCGAGATCCTCTGGGAGGGCATGTGGATCCGCCGCGTCGGGCCGAATTACTTCCCGGATCCCGACATGTTCGGACCAGCCGGATTGAGGTGGCAACGCTGGGCGGCACAGGCCGAAAAGCACCTGCGCGATGCCGGTGATTACTGGTTCCACGTCTACAAGCCGCAACCAGGCGACGTAATCGTGGATATCGGCGCGGGCCGAGGCGAGGACGTATTCGCCTTCTCTCGCGCCGTGGGTCCGGCCGGCAGTGTCTTCGCCATCGAGCCGCACCCGGTGTCGTTCCGCACACTCGAAAAGCTCTGCGCGCTGAACAAACTCGGCAACGTGACCACGCTGAATTACGCCTGCGTCGACGAGCCCGCGCAACTGCAGATCGAGACGCTGCCGGTCTGGGAATCGAACTACGTTCGCACTGGAGAAGCCAGCGCGACCAGTCATCCCGTGGAAGGCGTGACGTTCGACAGCCTCTGCGCGCGCCACGGCATGGATCGCATCGATTTCCTGAAAATGAACATCGAAGGAGCGGAGCGTCGCGCGCTACCAGGCTGTCGCGAGGCCCTGAAAAGAGCGCGGTACGTCTGCGTAGCGGCGCACGACTTCCGCGCTGTCCGCGGCGAGGGCGAGGATTTCCGCACCCTTGCATTCGTGCGCGAGTTCCTCACCGCAGCGGGCTTCGAGTTGATCACGCGCGACGATGATCCCCGTTATTACGTCCCGTACCACGTCCACGGCAGGCGCCCCTGACACTCCGGCCAACAGCGCCTCCGGAACCGCCGGGTTGCAGTCATCGCAGTTCCGCGATCAGAACTGCCCGACGATCGCGATCTGCTGCATCAAGGCCCCTGCCTGGATCTGGAAAACGTTCGTGCCCTCGGCTTCGCCAAGCACGACGATCGCGTGGAACACACCCGGCGAGAGTGCGTCTTCGGACGTCACGCTCGCCACTGTTCCTAAGAGACTCACCGCGCGCACCACGGGCGCCGGGCTTATCAACGGCACCCCGGTGAGGTCCGTAATGCGGAAGTAGATATGCTGCGCGGTGCCCGGAGACCCGGCGTCGGGCGCCTGCAGCCAGGCGAAGTATTTCGGAACGCGATCGGGTACGCCGTACCACCAGGGCACGACCGTCTCGACCGCCGACTGCGTGCCGCGGATCCGCAGGAACCCTTGATAGCTGCCCGGCGCCAGCCCCGATCCCGAAAAGCGCACCGCCACGTTTTGAGTCGCTCCGGCGGCGACTGTTACCGTATTGCTCGCGAGCGAAACCGAGGCATCGGCCGAAATGGTGAACGTGTCGTTCGCCCCGCCGAGGTTGGTGATCAGCAAATCACGAGAGACGTCGGCGGTGCCTCCTCCCGCTCCGAAGCCCAGCGACACCGGGGCAACCGCGGCTTTGCCGGCGAGAGCCGCGCTTGCATTCAGTAAGCCGGCGCCCGTCCATTGCACCGGAAAACCCGCGAGCGGCCCGGCACTGTTGACCAGCAGCGAGCGGTACTGTGCCGCCGTCAACCCTGGACGCGCGGCTTTCAGTAGCGCCGCGGCGCCCGAGACGAGCGGCGCCGAAAAACTCGTGCCGTCAGCCTCCTTCAGGAAGCCGGTGGCGCCATACAGGAACGAGTTCGGATTCGTCTTCTGGGTGGCTGTATAGATAAACGCGCCGGTGGCGGTGAGATCGGGCTTGATGCCTAAGTCGACATTCGGCCCGCGGCTCGAAAATGAGGCCAGGGCATTCGGATCTCGCGGCAACGAACTCGTGGTGAAGTCGATGGAGAGCGTCGGCGTCGCGCCCTGCCGCAACTGCTGGCGCATATTTTCGGCAAACGTCGGATTGACCGCAACGGCGGGCAGCGTCGACGTCGAGATGTCCATCGTAACGACATCCGGACTGTCCGGATTCATGTAAACGATGGCCGCCACCGCGCCGGCGCTCTGCGCGTTATTCAGCTTGTAAGCAAACGAGCAGGCCTGACTGTTGCGCGGGCTGCGCGCGATCATCGCGATCCTGCCGGCAAGGCTCTGGAGCGCTAGCGGCAGGCACGCCTGACCGGTCCCGTCGAGCGCCGCGACGTCCGCCAGCGCCGCGGTCACCGTCGTCGCCCGGGCGGGGCCGTATCCGGGAATTGCAAAATACGAAGTTGTTCCGTCACGTACGAGCGCGGGCGCGAACATCCGATCGTTCGCGGACGCGCCCACCGCAATCGCCGAAGGAGCAGACGCCGGCGACGCGATGCTGCTGGGCGTATCGCCCGAATTGCCAGCGGCCACCGCAACCACTACGCCCATCGCGGCGGCACGCTCGACGGCGGCCACCAGAATATCGTCGGGCAGGCGCTCGGCGAGCGGGACCCCGAGGCTCAGGTTGATCACATCCATGCCGTCGTTGACGGCATCCTCGATCGCCTGCAGCACGGTATCCTCGCCGAACGGATCCTGGTTCTGATAGACCTTATAGCTGCCGAGCCACGCGCCGGGAGCGACGCCCGTGATCGTGCCCAGCGGACCCGCGACGGGAGCGCCGGCCGCCTCCATCGCCACCGCTGTGCCGTGGCCGAACGCATCCTGTGGAGTTCCGAGCGAAACATAGTTGCGCGCCACGATCACCTTGTTGTTCGTGTAAGCGAGGTCGCGCGCGGAGTTGGCGCGGGGAAAACCGGGCGGCATTGCCAGTGTCGAGCTTTGAAAGGCCGGATGGTCCTGCGCGATGCCGCTATCGATGATCGCGATCTTGATGCCCGCGCCGGCATGGGCCGATCCGCCGATCGCCGCCCAGGCGTCGCTCACTTTGTGCAGTGCCAGTGCGTGGTCCAGATAAGGCCGCGCCAGGCGAACCGGATGCACGCGTGCCACTCCGGAGACCCCGGCGAGCCGCGGCGCGAGCGTATCGGGCACGGCGACGATCAGAGCATTTGCCACGGTATCCAACGATGCCAGCACGCGCGCGCCCGACCGTTCCAGTGCCGGACGCACGCGTGCCTGTTCCGCGCGGGCGTTCGCGCGGGCGACGCCCACCGCGGGCCGGCTCGTCAACTCCACGATGTACCTGTCCGGCACGACTTGCGCAAAAAGCGCGGGAACGCACGCCGCTATCCAGACAAGTCGCATGAAGTCTCCCCCGGCAACACCGACGCGCCCACGCCACGGCCGCGGAAATAACGCCAGCTCGTGAGCAACAGTCTTTTGCGAGGGAATAGGTGCGAGTCTCCCCCGGCAACACCCACGAGCCCACGCCACAGCCGCGGTATAACGCTAGCTCGTGAGCAACAGTAATTCTGCGGTCAGTCTCTTGCGAAGGGGAATAGCTGTGAGTACGGTGATCGTAATGGTACCGACATCCTCAGGACGATGCCGCTCTGCGGACAAAGCGTTCAGGGGCTGGGGC
>DASRFY010000123.1:0-11805 GCA_035651315.1 Burkholderiales bacterium | reverse complement strand
GAAGATGGGCATCGACGCGACCAGCAAGTGGCCGGGCGAAACCGCGCGCAGGTGGGGAACGCCGATCCGAATGGACCTGCAGGTGAAGCGTCGCATCGACGAGATATGGAAGGACCTCGGGCTGACATGAGCGAAGACCTTTCCGCCTGGCATGCGCTGGGCACCGCGACGGTGAGCGACGCGCTCGACCGGCTCGGGATCAACGGCCAGGCCTTCGGCATCGCGCCGCTCGACCGGCGCTTCCGGCTCTGCGGTCGCGCCTACACGGTGAAGTACCTTCCCGCGGGCGCGGTCAAGGGAACGGTCGGCGATTACATCGACGACGTGCCGCCGGGCGCGGTGGTGGTGCTCGACAACGGCGGCCGGCTCGATGCGACGGTGTGGGGCGACATCCTCACCACCCAGGCGCACCGGCGCGGCATCGCCGGCACGGTGATCCACGGCGTGTGCCGCGACGTCGCGCGTAGCCTCGAGCTCGCCTACCCGATGTTCTCGCGCGGCGCCTACATGCGCACCGGCAAGGACCGGGTGCAGGTCGATGCGTTCAACGTGCCGGTGTCGCTGGGCGAGGTGCGCGTCGAGCCGGGCGACCTGCTGCTCGGCGACGCCGACGGCGTGGTGGTGGTGCCGAAGGTCCGCGAACGCGAAATACTCGCCTGCGCGCAGCAGATCGAGCGCGCGGAGGACGCGATCCGCGAGGCGATTTCGCGCGGCGTGCGGCTGGACGAGGCGAGGCGCCAGGCCGGCTACTTCGAGCTGCAGCGCCGGCGCGACGCAGAACAGGAATGAGGCATGGCGAATCGGCTCATCGGCGAAACCAGCCCCTACCTCCGGCAGCACGCCGACAACCCGGTGGACTGGCGCCCGTGGAGCGAAGCCGCGCTCGATCTGGCGCGCGAGCAGGACAAGCCCATCCTGCTGTCGATCGGCTACTCCGCCTGCCATTGGTGCCATGTGATGGCGCACGAATCCTTCGAAGACCCGCAGGTCGCGGCGGTGATGAACCGCCTGTTCGTGAACGTCAAGGTCGATCGCGAGGAACGGCCCGATCTCGACCAGATCTATCAGGCCGCGCACCAGCTTCTCATGCGCCGCGCCGGCGGCTGGCCGCTGACCATGTTCCTCACGCCGGAGGGCAAGCCTTTTTTCGGAGGCACGTATTTTCCGAAGACGCCGCGTTACGGCATGCCGGGCTTCGTCGATCTGATGCAGCATGTGGCCGATGCATGGCGCAGCCGCCGCGCCGAAATCGAGGCGCAGAACGCATCGCTGCTCGAAGCGCTGGCAAGCACGCTGCCCGCTGCCGGGCGCGGCGCCGTAACTCTCGACGAGACGCCGATCGCTGCGGCGTCCGGCGCGCTGATCGAAAGCTTCGACGAAACGCACGGCGGCTTCGGGGGGGCGCCGAAGTTTCCGCATCCTGCCGAGCTCGAGTTCTGCCTGCGCTTCGGGCGACGCGAGCCGCGCCTGCAGTCGCACGCGCTGCACACGCTCGAGAAAATGGCGCAGGGCGGGATCTACGACCAGCTGGGCGGCGGCTTCTGCCGCTACAGCGTGGACGGCTACTGGATGATCCCGCACTTCGAGAAGATGCTCTACGACAACGGCCCGCTGCTCGGCCTCTATGCCGATGCCTGGGCGATCACCGGCAAGGCGCTGTTCAGGCGCGTCGCGGGGGAGACCGCGGGGTGGGCGATGCGCGAGATGCAGTCTCCCGAAGGAGGGTACTACTCTTCCCTCGACGCCGACTCCGAGCACGAGGAAGGCAAGTTCTACGTCTGGTCGCGCGAGGAGGCCGGCGCGCTGCTCGACGAGGACGAATACCTGGTCGCGAGCGCCCATTACGGGCTGGACCGGGCGCCGAATTTCGAGGACCGCCACTGGCATCTGTACGTGGCGCGCCCGCTGGCGGAGGTTGCCGCCACACTCGGCGTTGCCGAAGAACAGGCGCAGGCTCGCCTCGAATCCGCGCGCGGCAAGCTGTTTGCCGCCCGCGACAGGCGCGTGCGCCCGGGACGCGACGAAAAAGTGCTCGCGAGCTGGAACGCGCTGATGATCCACGGCATGGCGCATGCCGGCCGGCTGTTCGCGCGCGAAGACTGGATCGAGTCGGCGCAGCGGGCATTCGATTTCGTGACCTCGCGCATGCGCGAAGGCGGGCAGCTGCTCGCGACCTACAAGGACGGGCGCGCCCGCTTCAACGCCTATCTCGACGACTATGCCTTTCTCGCCGCCGCCGCGCTGGAGCTGATCCAGGCCCGGTTCCGGCCGAAGGATCTCGAGACGGCGGGCTGGCTGGCCGATCGGCTCCTCGAGCGCTTCGAGGACCGGGAGGCGGGCGGGTTTCATTTCACCAGCCACGATCACGAGCGTCTCATCGTGCGGCCGAAGGCCGGGCAAGACAATGCGACGCCTTCCGGCAACGGGATGGCGGCGCTGGCGCTGATGCGGCTGGGCTATCTGCTCGGAGAGCCGAGCTATATCGAAGCGGCGCGGCGCACCGTGGCGCTGTTCGCGCCGCTCATGGCGCGACACCCGTCGGGATGGTCGACGTTGTGCGCGTCGCTGGCCGAAGCGCTGCACCCCACGCGCATCGTTGTCTTGCGCGGCGGCGAGAAAGAGATGCATGCCTGGCGGCGGCGGCTCGCAGAACGATGGCATCCGGACATGTTGCTGCTCGCGCTGCCCGCGAATCTGCGCGGACTGCCCGCGACCCTCGACAAGCCGGCCGGCGAAAGCGTCAACGCCTATGTTTGCGAGGGCGTTACTTGTTCGGCGCCTGTGTCTACCTTGAGCGGGCTGGAGCAGATGCTCGGCGGTTCCTAAGAAACGACGAGGATCATGGTTTTCAACGCCCGGGCAAAAGGGCTAGAATTCGCGCCCTTACACCCGTTTGTATAACTGTCAGGAAAGGCGAGAGCAATGAAGCAAGGCATGATGGTGATCGCGGCGGCCGCGGCTCTGGGTCTGGCGGCGCACGCCAGCGCGGCGGTGGACGAGGCGAAGGCGAAGAGCCTTGCCCAGGCGAAGAACTGCTTCACCTGCCACGCGGTGGACAAGAAGCTGGTCGGCCCGGCGTACAAGGACGTAGCCAAGAAGTACAAGGGCGACAAGGAAGCGGTGGCCAAGCTCAGCAAGAAGGTGATCACCGGCGGCAGCGGCGTGTGGGGTTCGATCCCGATGCCGCCCAACCCGGTCAAGGAAGACGAAGCCAAGCTGCTCGTCGAATGGATTCTATCGCTGCATTGATCCGCGCGAGACAAGGATCGCAGAAAAAGCCGGCGCAAGCCGGCTTTCTTTTTTCCGCGCGATAAGCTCCGGCAAGCCGATGAATTCACGATCCAAAATTGACAATGTTTCGAGCGCTGGCCGATAATCGCCGCAGCTTTCGAAGCGCGATTTTTCTCGGGGGGACAACGAACATGGACATCGGCATCGACCGCTTTTCGCGGCACCTCGTCTTCGCGGCGGCCGCTATCGCGCTGGCATCGGGTTTGTTGACTGCGTGCGGAAAGAAGGAGGAGCAGGCGCCGGGCGGATCCGCCGCGCGCGTCGTGAAGATCGGTCATGCCGCCCCGCTCACCGGCGGCATCGCGCATCTGGGCAAGGACAACGAGAACGGCGCGCGCCTCGCGATCGAGGAAGCCAACGCCAAGGGTTTGACAATCGGAGGCGAGAAAGTCAACTTCGAGCTGCTCGGCGAGGATGACGAGGCGCAGCCCGACAAGGGGCCGATCATCGCGCAGAAGTTCGTCGACGCCAAGGTCGCCGGCGTCGTCGGTCACCTGAACTCCGGCGTGACCATTCCCGCCTCCGCCGTCTATCACCAGGCGGGCATTCCCATGATCACCGGCTCGGCCACCAATCCACAGCTCACCGAGCAGGGTTTCAACAACGTATTCCGCACCGTCGGTCGCGACGACCAGCAGGGACCCGCGATCGCACGCTATCTCGCGGCGAAATATAAGCCGAAGACCGTTGCCGTAATCGACGACGCGACCGCTTACGGCGAGGGACTCGCGAACGAGGTGGAAAAGACGCTGAAGGCCGCGGGGGTCAATGTGCTGCCGCGCGAGAAGGGAACCGACAAGACTACCGACTGGAAAGCGATCATGACCAGGCTGAGCGGAATGAAGCCCGACGCCGTCTTCTACGGCGGCATGGACTCAACCGGCGGACCGCTTCTGAAGCAAGGCCGCGAACTCGGCGTCAAGGCGGTGTTCGCCTTCGGCGATGGCGCCTGCACCGAAAAGATGAAGGAACTCGCCGGCGATGCGGCGGAAGGCCTGATCTGCTCGCAGGCGGGAATTCCGGTGCGTGCGGCGAGCACGGCCTTTCTGGACGCCTACAAGGCCAGGTTCAACACCGACCCCGTGCTCTATGCGCCGTTCACCTACGATGCCGCCAATCTGATCATCGCGGCGATGCAGAAGGCCAATTCGGTGGACCCGGCGAAATACCTGCCCGAGCTTGCCAAGATCAGCTATCAGGGCGCCACCGGCAGGATCGAGTTCGACGCGAAAGGCGATCGCAAGGATGCGGAGATGACGATCTTCACCATGAAGGGCGGGAAGATCGAGCCCCTCGCCATCATCAAGGGCGGCAAGTCGATCCCGTTCGAGGAATTCATCAAGGCGGGAGCGCGGAAGTAGGCGACGCCGGGCCCGGGTGGTCGGAGCTTGGCGAAGATCCTGGAAACGGCACCTGCGGGTGCTGTTTTCATTGGCGTCGCCTGCGGCGATCTGACACGCCCCGAAGCCTGACGCCGCCGTGGAAATCTTCCTGCAGCAGGTCATCAACGGGCTGACGCTGGGCAGCGTGTACGCCATCGTGGCGCTGGGCTACACGATGGTCTACGGCATCGTGCAGCTCATCAATTTCGCCCACGGCGAAGTGGTGATGATCGGCGCGATGGTCGCGCTGTCGGTGATCGGCGGGCTCGCCGGCGCGCACGTCGGGCTGCCGCCGCTGGCGATCGTCATTGCCGGGACCGCGTGCGCGGTGCCGGTATGCATGGCGGTCGGCTACACCATGGAGCGCGTGGCCTACCGCCCGTTGCGGGGCGCGCCCCGGCTCGCCCCGCTGATTACCGCGATCGGCATTTCGATCATCCTGCAGCACGTCGCGATGCTGATCTGGAGCCGCAATCCGCTGGCGTTCCCGCAGATCATTTCCAATCCTGTATTCGAAATCGCCGGCGCGCGTGTCAGCGCCGTCCAGCTCGCCATCATCGCCGCGTCCGTCGCGATGATGGCGGGGCTGACATTGCTCGTCTACCGCACGCGCCTCGGCATCGCGATGCGGGCCACCTCCGAGAACCCGCAGGTGGCGGGTTTGATGGGCGTGAACGTAAACCAAGTCATCGCGGTCACCTTCGTCATCGGCGCCGGGCTCGGCGCGGTGGCCGGCGTCATGGTCGGCACCTATTACGGCATCGCGCACTACACGATGGGCGCGCTGCTCGGACTCAAGGCGTTCTCCGCCGCGGTGCTCGGCGGCATCGGCAACCTCGCGGGCGCGATGCTCGGCGGCTTGCTGCTCGGCGTGGTGGAGGCGCTCGGCGCGGGCTACATCGGCGACGCAACCGACCTGTGCCGCATGTCCTGGATCTCGGACGCGCTCGCGGCGCGCTGCGCGCAAGACCAGCACGTGATCCTGTTCGGCAGCAACTATCAGGACGTGTTCGCGTTCCTGGTGCTGATTGCGGTGCTCGTTTTCCGGCCCTCCGGGCTGCTGGGCGAGCGGGTGGGGGACCGGGCCTGAGGATGCGCGCCCTGATCGAGCGGCTGGAGAGACTGCGGCGCCGCCCCGCCGCGGCGTGGATCGGCATCGCGATGGCGGGCGCGATGCTGGTGTTGCTGCCCTTCGCGCTCGCTTCGGTCGGAACCGCGTGGGTGCGGATTACCAACCTTGCGATCCTGTTCGCGCTGCTGTCTCTCGGCCTGAACATCGTGGTCGGCTTCGCCGGATTGCTCGATCTCGGCTATATCGCCTTCTACGGCGTCGGCGCCTACTGCTACGCGCTGCTCGCCTCGCCGCACTTCGGACTGCATCTGCCGTTCTGGATCATCCTGCCGATCGGGGCGGGCGTTGCCTGCGTATTCGGCGTGCTGCTCGGCGCGCCGACGCTGAAGCTGCGCGGCGACTACCTTGCCATCGTCACGCTGGGTTTCGGCGAGATCGTGCGCATCTTCCTCAACAACCTGTCGCAGCCGGTCAACATCACCAACGGCCCGCAGGGGATCACGCTGATCGATCCGTTCGCAATCGGCGGCTTCAGCTTCAGCTCCAGCCAGACCATTCTAGGGGTGAGCTTCAGCGGTCCGATCAAGTACTACTACTTCCTGCTCCTGGTGCTCGTGGCGGTCATGGTCGTCAACGTGCGCCTGCAGGACTCCCGCCTCGGGCGCGCCTGGATCGCGATCCGGGAAGACGAGGTCGCGGCGCAGGCGATGGGCATCAACACCCGCAACGTGAAGCTGCTCGCCTTCGCCATGGGCGCGAGCTTCGGCGGGATCGCGGGAGGAATGTTCGCCGCGATGCAGGGTTTCATCAGCCCCGAGAGCTTCGCGCTGGTGGGCTCCATCAACGTCCTCGCCATGGTCGTGCTGGGCGGGATGGGAAACGTATGGGGCGTGGTGCTCGGCGCGCTGCTGCTGTCCTTCGTTCCGGAGATCCTGCGCTATACCGTGGAGCCGGTGCAGAAAGCGGCGTTCGGCAGGACGCTGATCGAGCCCGAGGTGATCCGGATGCTGCTGTTCGGATTTGCGCTGGTGCTCATGATGCTGTACCGGCCCGCCGGGCTGTGGCCGTCCACCACGCGCCGGCGCGAATTCGCCGAGTCGGAGTAGGGAGGCCATGCACGTGGCCGCGCCGGCGATGCTCGAGGTGCGCCACGTCGAGAAGCGCTTCGGCGGGCTCACCGCGCTGTCGGACGTCTCGCTCACCGTTCGCCGCGGCGAGATCTACGGCCTGATCGGTCCGAACGGCGCCGGCAAGACCACGTTGTTCAACGTGCTCACCGGGCTGACCACGCCGGACCGGGGCGGATTCGCGTTCGAGGGGCGCGAGCTGGGCGGGCTCAAGCCGCACCGCGTGGCCGAGCACGGTATCGCCCGCACGTTCCAGAACATCCGCCTGTTCGGCAACATGACCGCCATCGAGAACGTGATGGTCGGCCGCCATGCGCGCACCCGCGCCGGCGTGGTCGGCGCGATCCTGCGCACCCGCGGCGCCGCCGAGGAAGAGAAGGCCATTCGTGCGCGCGCGAGGGAACTTCTGGAATATGTCGGCATCGCCAGACACGCGAACGCGCTGTCGAAGAACCTGGCTTACGGCGACCAGCGGCGTCTCGAGATCGCCCGTGCGCTTGCCACCGAGCCCAGGCTGCTCGCGCTGGACGAGCCGGCCGCAGGGATGAATGCGACCGAAACCGCGGAACTTCGCCGGCTGCTCGAGCGCATCCGCGCCGACGGAATGACGATTCTGCTCATCGAGCACGACGTCAAGCTCGTCATGGGTCTGTGCGACCGGGTCGCGGTGCTCGATTACGGCAAGAAGATCGCGGAAGGCGCGCCGCCGGATGTGCAGAAGAATCCGGCAGTGATCCAGGCCTATCTCGGAGGCGCCCTGCCGTGAGCCTGCTCGAAGTGGTGGGCCTGAAGGTGTCGTACGGCGGAATCAACGCCGTGAAGGGCATCGACCTGCGCGTGAGCGCGGGGGAAATGGTTGCGCTGATCGGCGCCAACGGCGCCGGCAAGACCAGCACGCTCAAGGCGATCTGCGGGATGCTCGCACACGCCGGACGGGTCCGCTACGACGGCCTGGATGCCTCCCGGCTGCCATCCTTTCGGCTCGTCGAGCGCGGCCTTGCGCTGGTGCCGGAGGGTCGCGGCGTGTTCGGCAGGCTCACGGTCGAAGAAAACCTGAAAATGGGCGCCTACACGCGGCGTGACGGGGATGGGGTGCGCGCCGATCTGGAGCGTACCTACACGCTCTTCCCACGCCTTAAGGAACGGCGCGCGCAGATCGCCGGCACGCTGTCCGGCGGCGAGCAGCAGATGCTGGCGATCGGGCGGGCGCTGATGTCCCGGCCGAAACTGCTGCTGCTCGACGAGCCTTCGATGGGGCTCGCGCCGATGATGGTGGAAAAGATCTTCGAGACGGTGCGCGAGATTTCGCGCGCGGGTGTCACGGTGCTGCTGGTGGAGCAGAACGCCAAGCTCGCCTTGGAGGCGAGCCACCGCGGCTACGTCATGGAAAGCGGGCTGATCACGCTCGCCGACGAGGCACGCAGCCTGCTCGCCAATCCGCAGGTGCGGCAGGCCTATCTCGGCGAGTAGGGATCAAACCCGGTTAACCACCAAGAACACGAAGAACACCAGGAAAATCAAGAGAACCGAACATTCCCGATAGAGTGGACTTCACCTTCTTGGCGCGCTTGGTGGTTCGTCTTGTCCTCTTGCTTGCGCCGGGCTAGTTGGTCAGCGCCTGGATCGGCGCGGGAATGCGCCCGCCGCGGGCGATGAAGTCGCGGCTCGATTGCGGGTGCAGCGCCATCACCGGCGCGCGCCCGAGCAGGCCGCCGAATTCCACGCTGTCGCCGATCTTCTTCCCGGGCGCGGGAATGATGCGCACGGCGGTGGTCTTGCGATTGACCATGCCGATCGCCGCTTCGTCGGCGATGATCGCCGCGATGGTCTCGACCGGGGTGTCGCCCGGCACGGCGATCATGTCCAGCCCCACCGAGCACACGCAGGTCATCGCCTCCAGCTTGTCGAAGCTCAACGCGCTGGCCGCCGCCGCCTCGATCATGCCGATGTCCTCGGAGACCGGAATGAAGGCGCCAGACAGCCCGCCGACGTAGCTCGACGCCATTGCGCCGCCTTTCTTCACCGCGTCGTTGAGCAGCGCCAGCGCAGCCGTCGAACCGTGCGTGCCGACGCGCTCCAGGCCCATCGCTTCGAGAATATGCCCCACCGAGTCGCCTTGCGCGGGCGTGGGCGCGAGTGACAGATCGACGATGCCGAACGGTACGCCGAGCTTCAGCGATGCCGCGCGCCCGACCAGCTCCCCCATGCGCGTGATCTTGAACGCGGTGCGCTTGATGGCGGAGGCAAGCGCGCCGAAATCGGTCCGACCTTCCTTGCGGATCGCAGCGAGCACCGCGCCGGGGCCAGACACACCCACGTTGAGCACGCACTCCGGCTCGCCCACGCCGTGGAACGCGCCGGCCATGAACGGGTTGTCTTCGACCGCGTTGCAGAACACCACCAGCTTGGCGCAGCCGATGCCGTCGCGAGCCGCGGTCCGGCGCGCGGTCTCGACGATCACGCGCCCCATCTCGGCGACCGCATCCATGTTGATGCCGGCCCGGGTACTGCCGATATTCACCGAGGCGCAGACCCGTTCGGTATTCGAGAGCGCGTCCGGGATGGATGCGATCAGCGCCCGGTCGCCGCGTGTCGCGCCTTTCTGCACCAGCGCCGAGTAACCGCCGAGAAAGTTCACGCCGACCTCCCGCGCCGCCCTGTCGAGCTGCTCGGCGAATACCAGATAGTCCTCGCTGTCGGCGCTCTCCACCACCAGCGCGACCGGCGTGACCGAGACGCGTTTGTTGATCACCGGAATGCCGTACTCGGAGGCGATCTCCTCGCCTGCGGCGGCCAGCCGGCCGGCGAGCCGGCAGATCTTGTCGTAGGCGCGCCGCCCGGCGGCGCGGATGTCGCGATCCGCGCAGTCGCGCAGGCTGATCCCCATGGTGATGGTGCGGATGTCGAGATTCTCCATCTGCACCATGCGGATGGTCTCGACGATTTCCTGCGGCGAGAAGCGCGAGCCGGTCATCGAAGTCGCGGGCGAGGCATGGCGGGCAGGAGGCGGGTCAGATGCGGTGCATGAAGTGGAACACGTCTTCGTGCTGCGCGTCGATCTTCAGCCCCATCTCTTCGCCCTTGCTCTGCAGCCGCTGTTTCAGCTCGGCAAGAGACATGCTCGCCTGGCCGATGTCCGCCATCATGATCATGACGAAGAATTCGTCCATCACCGACTGCGAGATATCGAGGATGTTCGCGTTCGCTCCGGCCAGCACGGCGGACACCGCGGCGATGATGCCGACCCGGTCGCGGCCGATGACGCTGACGATGATGCGGCTGGATTTTTCCTGCGCTGCGCTCATGCCCACTCCCGCGGCACCAGGAACACTTCGTACAGCCGCGCCTCCGGCGTGCCAGGTTCCGGCTTCCAGTCGTAGCGCCATTTCACGATCGGAGGCAACGACATCAGGATCGACTCGGTTCGACCCCCGGACTGCAGGCCGAACAGCGTACCGCGGTCGTACACCAGGTTGAACTCGACGTAACGCCCGCGCCGGTAAGCCTGGAAGTCGCGCTCGCGCTGCCCGTACGGGCGATCGCGCCGCCGTGCCACGATCGGCTCGTAGGCATCCAGGAAGCAGTCGCCGACGCCGCGGGTCAACGCGAAGCAGGTCTCGAAATCCGGCTCCGAAAGGTCGTCGTAGAAGATGCCGCCGATCCCGCGCGGCTCGCCGCGATGCCTGAGATAAAAGTAGCGATCACACCACGCCTTGAACCTCGGGTAGCAGTCCGCGCCGAACGGCGCCAGCGCCTTCCTGCACGTTGCGTGAAAATGCGCGGCGTCCTCCTCGAAGCCGTAGTAGGGGGTCAGGTCCATCCCCCCGCCGAACCACCAGACCGGCGGCGCGGCCTCCACGCCGTTCGCCGAGGCAGCGGGCCGGGCCGCGAAGTACCGAACGTTCATGTGCACCGTCGGGACATAGGGATTGCGCGGGTGCAGCACCAGCGATACGCCCATCGCTTCGAACGAGCGGCCGGCGAGCTCGGGTCGGGACACGGTCGCGGACGGCGGCAGGCTGGCGCCGCTCACGTGGGAGAAATTCACCGCCGCGCGCTCGAACAGCGCGCCTTCCTCGACCAAGCAGCTGACACCGCCGCCGCCTTCCGGCCGCTCCCAGACGTCGCGCCGGAAGGGCCTGCCGTCGAGTGACGCCAGTCGCGCGACGACGCGCTCCTGCAGCGTCGAGAGATAGGGCCTGACCGCTCCTGCCTGCCTCATAGCGTGCTTTTTTTCGCGCGGATCGCCCGATGGCCGATATCGCGCCGCATCTGGCGGCCGGCGAAGCGGATCTGCTCGGCGATTTCGTAGGCCCGGCGTTGCGCGGTGCGTACCGTGTCCCCGAGCGCCGTCACGCACAGCACGCGCCCGCTGCTGGTGACCAGCTTACCGCCGTCGAGCGCCGTGCCGGCATGAAAGACATGAAAATCCTCGCCGTTCCTCGGCACGCCGGAGATCTCGTCGCCTTTGCGCGGACTGTCGGGATAGCCTTCCGCGGCAAGTACCACGCCGAGGGCAACACGGCGGTCCCAGTGCGCCTCGACGCGGTCGAGCGTGCCGTCCACCGCGTGGTCGAGCAGCGTATGCAGGTCGCTCTTCAGGCGCATCATGATCGGTTGCGCCTCGGGGTCGCCCAAGCGGCAATTGAATTCCAGGGCCCTGGGTTCGCCGGACGGCGAAATCATCAGCCCGGCGTACAGAAATCCGCTGTACGGCGCGCCTTCCCTTTCCATGCCGATCACCGCCGGCTGGATGATCTCCCGCATGACGCGGGCATGGATCGCCGGCGTCAGCAGCGGCGCGGGGGAGTAGGCGCCCATGCCTCCCGTGTTCGGGCCGCGGTCCGCGTCGAGCAGGCGCTTGTGATCCTGGCTGGAGGCGAGCGGCAGCACGTGCTTGCCGTCGACCATGACCATGAAGCTCGCCTCCTCG
>DASRFY010000122.1:0-57970 GCA_035651315.1 Burkholderiales bacterium | reverse complement strand
GGCAAGCTCGACCTTGCCGCCGGCGTGGACGTGGAAATCAAGCTCGAGTAGCACCGATGCTTAGCGGACTTATCGGCAGAAAGCTCGGGATGACGCAGGTGGCGGACGCGCAGGGGCGCGTGCGCGCGGTAACCGTCGTTCAGGTCGGTCCGTGCACCGTCACCCAGCTCAAAACCGATCCCACCGACGGCTACGACGCCGTGCAGGTTACCTGGGGCAGGAAAAAGCTGAGCCGCGTCACCTCCGCCGAGCGCGGCCATTTCAAAAAGGCCAACGTCGCTCCCGGCGTCAGAACCGTCGAATTCCGAAAGCTCGCCGATGGCGAGCTGGCGCTGGGCCAGGCGATCGCGGTTACCGACGTGTTCAAGGCGGGCGAGCAGGTCGATGTGCAGGGCGTCTCGAAGGGACACGGCTATGCCGGCGTCATCAAGCGCCATCACTTCTCGTCCAACCGGGCGAGCCACGGCAACTCGATCTCGCACAACCGGCCCGGCTCGACGGGCATGAACCAGGACCCGGGGCGGGTGTTTCCGGGCAAGCGCATGGCCGGCCACATGGGCGACGCGAAGCGCACCGCCCAGAACCTGCGCATCGTGCGCATCGATGCCGAGCGCCAGCTGCTGCTGGTCAAGGGCGCGGTCCCGGGTTCCGACGGCGGCGATGTCGTGGTGCACCCGGCGGCCAAGGCGGGGGCATAGGCGATGGAACTCAAGCTCATCAACGACAAAGGCCAGCCGACCGACAGCATGAGTGCGTCCGATACGCTGTTCGGCCGCGAATTCAACGAGGCTCTGGTGCATCAGGTCGTGACTGCGTATCTGGCCAATGCGCGTCAGGGAACGCGGGCGCAGAAGGCGCGCGGGGACCTGACCCGTTCGCATCGCAAGCCGTGGCGCCAGAAGGGCACCGGCCGCGCGCGCGCCGGCTTTACCGGCAGCCCGCTGTGGCGCGGCGGCGGCAAGATCTTCCCGTCCAGCCCCGACGAGAATTTCGGCCACAAGCTCAACCGCAAGATGTTCCGCGCCGGCATGGCCTCTATTCTTTCCCAGCTCGTACGAGAGGGACGGCTAGCGGTAATCGACAGTTTCAAGGTCGAGGCTCCGAAAACCAGGCTGCTGTCGCAGAAGGTCAAGGGCATGGGCTTTCAGAACTTGCTGGTGATCACCGAGGATGTGGACCAGAACCTTTACCTTTCCGCGCGCAACCTGCCGAACGTGCTCGTTGTCGAGCCCGGCCAGGCAGACCCGGTAAGCCTGCTGCGTTTCGACAACACCGTCATCACCAAGGGCGCCGTCGCGAAGATCGAGGAGATGCTGTCATGACCGCGCCGAAATATTCACAGCAGCGCCTGATGCAGGTGTTGCTCGCGCCCGTGGTGTCCGAGAAGAGCACCTTCGTCGCCGACAAGAACGCGCAGGTGATCTTTCGGGTCGCACCGAACGCCACCAAACCGGAGATCAAGGCGGCCGTCGAGCTGATGTTCAAGGTCCAGGTCGAGCGCGTGCAGGTGGCGAATGTCAGGGGCAAGGAAAAGCGCTTCGGCCGCTTTATCGGCCGCCGCAACAACTGGAAGAAAGCCTTCGTGTGCCTGAAGCCGGGCCAGGAGATCAACTTCGCAGCAGGGGAGACGAAGTAAATGGCTCTCGTCAAGCTCAAACCGACTTCGGCTGGACGGCGCGGGGTGGTGAAGGTCGTCAATGCCGAGCTGTGGAAAGGCCGGCCGGTGCAGTCGCTGATCGAAAAAAAGGTCGGCAAGGCCGGCCGCAACAGTCACGGCCACATCACCACCCGGCACCAGGGCGGCGGGCACAAGCGCCTTTACCGGCTCGTCGATTTCCGGCGCAACAAGGACGGAATCGCCGCGCGCGTGGAACGGCTGGAATACGATCCGAACCGCAGCGCGAACATCGCCCTGCTCTGCTATGCGGACGGCGAACGCCGTTACATCGTCGCGCCCAAAGGCCTCGGCGTGGGACAGGAGTTGCAGAGCGGCTCCGATGCCCCGATAAAGATCGGCAACGCGCTTCCGCTGAGAAACATCCCGGTCGGCACCACGGTCCACTGTGTCGAAATGCAGCCCGGGCGCGGCGCGCAGCTCGCCCGCTCCGCTGGCACGTCGGTGCAGCTCCTTGCGCGCGAAGGAACCTACGCCCAACTGCGGCTGCGCTCCGGGGAAATCCGCAAGGTTCACGTAGACTGCCGCGCGACCATCGGCGAAGTGGGCAACGAGGAGCATAACCTGCGCCAGATCGGCAAGGCGGGCGCCATGCGCTGGCGCGGCGTACGGCCGACGGTGCGCGGCGTGGCGATGAATCCGATCGATCATCCGCATGGCGGCGGCGAGGGGCGCACCGGGACCAAGCGAGATCCGGTCAGCCCGTGGGGCACGCTCGCCAAGGGCTACAAGACGCGCAAGAACAAGCGCACCCAGAACATGATCGTGCGCTCGCGTCATGCGAAGTAAGGAGTAGACAGCAAATGGCACGTTCCATCAAAAAGGGCCCGTTCGTCGATCATCACCTGATGAAAAAGGTGGAGACGGCGCGTGCCAACAACGACAAGAGACCGATCAAGACCTGGTCGCGCCGCTCCACGATCCTGCCCGACTTCGTGGGCCTGACCATCGCCGTGCACAACGGCCGCCAGCACGTACCCGTGTACGTCAGCGAAAACATGGTCGGGCACAAACTCGGCGAATTTGCGCTGACCCGGACCTTCAAAGGCCATTCCGCCGACAAGAAGGCCACCGTGGCTCCGGCGGCGCCGAAGAAATAAGGGCGGCGGGGAGTGAACGAAATGGAAACGTCTGCAGTGTTGCGAGGGGTCCGGCTGTCCGCCCAGAAGGGCCGGCTGGTCGCCGATCAGATCCGGGGACTGCCCGTGGACAAGGCGCTCAGCTTGCTGAAGTTCAGCCCGAAGAAGGGGGCCAAGATCATCCAGAAAGTGCTCGAGTCCGCGATCGCCAATGCCGAGCACAACGACGGCGCCGACATAGACGAGCTCAAGGTCACCCGGATCCTGGTCGAGCGCGGCCCCAACTTCAAGCGATTCATGCCGCGCGCGAAGGGGCGCGCCTTCAAGATCACCAAACCGACCTGTCACGTCTTCGTGACGGTTGGCGACACGGCGAAGGAGTAGGCAATGGGACAGAAGATCAATCCGATCGGCTTCCGTCTGGCGGTGAACCGCAACTGGACCTCGCGCTGGTACGCCACCAGCAAGAATTTCCCGTCCATGCTGCAGGAGGACCTCAAGGTGCGGGATTTCCTGCGTGCGAAGCTCGCCCACGCGGCGGTGAGCAGGGTCGTCATCGAGCGCCCCGCAAAGAACGCCAGGATCACCATATTCAGCGCGCGCCCCGGCGTGGTGATCGGCAAGAAGGGCGAGGACATCGAACATCTGCGCGGCGATCTGCAGAAGATGCTGGGCGTGCCGGTGCACGTCAATATCGAGGAAGTGCGCAAGCCGGAACTGGACGCGCAGCTGATCGCGGATTCCATCGCGCAGCAGCTGGAGAAGCGCATCATGTTCCGCAGGGCGATGAAGCGTGCGATGCAGAACGCGATGCGGCTCGGCGCCCAGGGTATCAAGATCATGAGTGCGGGCCGGCTCAACGGCATCGAGATCGCGCGCACCGAGTGGTATCGCGAAGGCCGCGTGCCGCTTCACACCTTGCGGGCCGACATCGATTACGGATTTTCCGAAGCAAAGACGACCTATGGGGTAATCGGCATCAAGGTCTGGGTATTCAAGGGCGAGGTGCTCGGCCGTGGCGATCAGCCGGTTGCGGCGCCGCAGCCGGAACCGCAGCCCGAGAGAAAGACCTCGAGAAGAGCAGGAGCCAGGAATGCTGCAGCCAGCTAGGACCAAGTTCCGCAAGTACCAGAAAGGACGAAACTACGGGGTCGCCACCCGCGGCGCCAAGGTTTCGTTCGGCGAGTATGGTCTGAAGTCCATCGATCGCGGCCGCCTCACCGCGCGCCAGATCGAGGCCGCGCGCCGCGCGATGACTCGCCACATCAAGCGCGGCGGGCGTATCTGGATCCGCATCTTCCCCGACAAACCGGTTTCGCAGAAACCCGCCGAAGTCCGCATGGGCAACGGCAAGGGCAATCCGGAGTTCTGGGTGGCCGAGATCCAACCGGGCAAGGTCTTGTATGAAATGGACGGCGTGGATGAAGTGACCGCCCGTGAGGCCTTCCGCTTGGCGGCTGCCAAGCTGCCGCTGCGGACCACGTTCGTCCAGCGACAGGTGGGGTGATGGCAATGAAAGCGACCGAATTGCGCTCCAAGAGCGAAGCCGATCTGAATACGGAACTGAATGAGTTGCTCAAGGCGCAGTTCGCGCTCCGGATGCAGCTTGCCACCCAGCAGCTGACCAACAACAGCGAGCTGAAGAAGGTTCGCCGCGATATCGCGCGCGTGCGCACCGTGATGAACGAGAAGGCGAGGAAGGCATGAACCGGCAACAGACCAAGACCCCGCGTCGCCTGACGGGCCGCGTGGTGAGCGACAAGATGGACAAGACCGTGACGGTGCTCGTCGAGCGGATGGTGCAGCACCCGCTTTACGGCAAGTACGTCCGCCGCTCCAAGAAATACCACGCTCATGACGAGGCCAACGAATGCCACGAGGGCGATACGGTCGTGATCGAAGAAACGCGCCCGCTGTCGAAGACCAAGAGCTGGTGCGTGACGAAGCTGGTGGAGCGCGCCAAGCAGGTCTGACGCCCCTCTTGTTTGCGCGGCGCTTTATCTTTACAATTTCGTCCCTTTGACGGGGCGCCTGCTCTAGATATAAACAAGCGATAAAGAGCCGGTTCCCGATCCGACCCGGACGGGTTCCAAAACTGGCCCGCCGCCATCTCAGAGATCCATGGCGGGCGAAGTTGGAAAAGCGAGATAAGACAATGATTCAAATGCAAACTCGGCTGGATGTTGCCGACAACACTGGGGCGCGCTCGGTCATGTGCATCAAGGTACTCGGCGGCTCCAAGCGGCGCTACGCCGGCATCGGCGACGTGATCAAAGTAAGCGTCAAGGATGCCGCACCGCGTGGGCGCGTCAAGAAGGGCGAAATCTACCACGCGGTGGTGGTGCGCACCGCCTCCGGGGTGCGGCGTCAGGACGGCTCGCTCATCAAGTTCGACTCCAACGCGGCGGTTCTGCTCAACAACAAGCTCGAGCCGATCGGCACCCGCATCTTCGGCCCGGTGACGCGCGAATTGCGCACCGAACGCTTCATGAAGATCGTCTCGCTCGCACCAGAAGTGCTGTAAGGAGCCTGCCGTGCGCAAGATTCGCAAGGGCGATGAAGTGATCGTCACGACCGGAAAAGACAAGGGAAAGCGCGGCACGGTGTTGCGGGTGCTCAACGACGACTATCTGGTGGTGGAAGGCGCGAACCGGGTCAAGAAACACCAGAAGCCCAATCCGATGAAGGGCACCACCGGCGGCATCGTCGAGAAGGAGATGCCGATCCACGTGTCGAACGTCGCGGTCTTCAACTCCGGCACCCAAAAGGCGGACCGCGTGCGGGTGAAGATCCTGGACGATGGGCGCAAGGTGCGCGTGTTCAAGTCCAACGGTGAAATGCTGGACACGTAACGGCGCGGATCTCTAGGAACAATCATGGCGAAGAAGGCAGCAGCGAAGGAACAGGCGTCCGCTCCGGCCGGGCCCGCACGGCTCCACGTCTACTATCGGGAGACGGTGGTCCCCGAGCTGATGAAGCGGTTCGGCTACAAGAGCGTGATGCAGGTGCCGCGAATCCAGAAGATCGTGCTCAACATGGGGGTGGGCGAGGCGGTAAACGACAAGAAGACCCTGGAAAACGCACTCGGCGATCTCACCAAGATCGCCGGGCAGAAGCCGGTCGTCACCAAGGCGCGCAAGTCCATCGCCGCCTTCAAGATCCGCATGGGCTACCCGATCGGCTGCATGGTTACGCTGCGTAGCGGCCGGATGTACGAGTTTCTCGACCGGCTGGTGACGGTTGCCATTCCACGCATCCGCGACTTCCGCGGCATCGGTTCACGCTCCTTCGACGGCCGTGGCAACTTCAACATGGGCGTCAAGGAACAGATCATTTTCCCCGAGATCGAATACGACAAGATCGACGCACTCCGGGGCTTGAACATCACTATTGCGACCACTGCGAAGACCGACGACGAGGCGAAAGCGCTGCTCGCCGCGTTCCGGTTTCCGTTCAGGAATTGAGGCTGCCATGGCAAAAATCGCGCTGATCAACAGGGAACGCAAGCGCCGTGAGACGGTGAAGAAGTTTGCCGCCAGGCGCGCGGAGCTTCTCGCCGTGATCCACAACAGCAAGGCGTCGGAAGAGGAGCGGACCGACGCGCGCGCCAAGCTGCAGAAGCTGCCGAGAAACAGCAGCCCGGTGCGGCTGCGCAACCGCTGTGCGCTGACCGGCCGTCCGCGCGGGGTGTTCCGCAAATTCGGCTTGGCGCGCAACAAGCTGCGCGAGATCGCGCTGCGGGGAGAGATCCCGGGCGTGACCAAGGCCAGCTGGTAGCAGGAGACAGCCGAATGAGCATGACAGACCCCATCGCCGACATGCTGACCCGGATCCGCAACGCGCAACGTTCGGAAAAGGTTTCCGTGGTCGTGCCCTCGAGCAAGGTCAAGGCGGCCATCGCACAGGTGCTCAAGGACGAGGGCTACATCGAGGATTTCAAGGTCCGCGACGACGACGGCAAGAGTTTTCTGGAGATCGGGTTGAAATACTACGCCGGCAAGCCGGTGATCGAGCGCATCGAGCGCGTCAGCCGTCCCGGGCTTCGCATCTACAAGCCGGCAAGGGAAATTCCGCAGGTCATGAACGGCCTGGGGGTGGCGATCGTGTCGACGTCCAAGGGCGTCATGACGGACCGCAAGGCCCGCGCAACCGGCATCGGCGGCGAAGTGCTGTGCATCGTCGCCTGACCGCGGACAAACCGGAGTAGCAAAACATGTCACGCATCGGCAAGGCACCGATCACCGTCCCTGGAGGTGTGGAGGTGACGGTTTCATCCGACCAGATCTCGGTCAAGGGGCCGCTCGGCACACTTGCCCGGCGAGGCGACCCGCTCATCGACGTAAAGCGAGAAGGCGACAAGGTGGTGTTCCGGGCCAAGAACGATTCCATCGAGGCGAATGCGATGTCGGGCACATTGCGGGCGCTGGTGGCGAACATGATCGAAGGCGTGACCAAGGGCTTCGAGCGCAAGCTCGCGCTGGTCGGCGTGGGATATCGTGCACAGGCTCAGGGCGACAAGCTCAATCTCACGGTCGGCTTCTCGCACCCGGTCGTGCATCAGATGCCCAAAGGGGTCAAGGTGGAGACGCCCAGCCAGACCGATATCGTGATCAAGGGCATCGACAAGCATCTCGTAGGGCAGGTCGCCGCCACGGTACGCGGCTATCGTCCGCCCGAGCCCTACAAGGGCAAGGGCATCCGGTACGCCGATGAAAAGGTCGTGCTCAAGGAAACGAAGAAGAAGTAAGCGGGGTCCCCCATGATCGACAAGAAGCAGGCCCGGATGCGGCGGGCGCGTCAGACCAGGCTCAAGCTCGCGGAGCTGAAGGCAGTCCGCCTATTGGTCCATCGATCGAACGGCCACATCTACGCCCAGGTCATCGATGCCGGAGCCAAGGTGCTGGCGGCTGCCTCCACCCTCGAGCCGGAGGTTCGCAAGCAGGTCGCCAGCGGCAGCAACGTCAAGGCGGCCGCGGTGGTAGGCAGACGCATCGCGGAAAAGGCGCGAGCGAAGGGCGTCGAGCAGGTCGCTTTCGATCGTTCCGGTTTCAAATACCACGGCCGCGTGAAGGCGTTGGCGGACGCCGCGCGCGAGGCGGGGCTGAAGTTCTGAGGAGCTAGACCATGGCCAAGATGCAGCAGCATCATACGGAAGAACGCTCGGACGGCCTGCGCGAGAAGATGGTCGCGGTCAACCGCGTCACCAAAGTGGTGAAGGGCGGTCGCGTACTGGGATTCGCCGCGCTTACCGTGGTCGGCGACGGCGACGGCGGCGTGGGAATGGGCAAGGGCAAGGCCCGGGAAGTGCCGGTCGCGGTGCAAAAAGCGATGGACGAGGCCCGCCGCAGGATGTTCAAGGTGACGCTCAAGAACGGCACCTTGCAGCACGCGGTGGTCGGCCAGCACGGGGCCGCCAAGGTGTTCATGCAGCCGGCCTCCGAGGGTACCGGCATCATCGCGGGCGGCCCGATGCGCGCCATATTCGAAGTGATGGGCGTGACCAACGTGCTCGCCAAGTGCATCGGCTCGACCAATCCATACAACATCGTTCGCGCGACGCTGAGCGGCTTGTCGGCGATGAGCACGCCGGCGGAGATCGCGATGAAGCGCGGCAAGACGGTCGAAGAGATCCTGGGTTGACAGCCATGGCCGGGGAAAAAGCCGGGAAAAGCGGCAACGCCGAAGGCGCCAAGAAAACGCGCGCCGCAAAAATCAAGGTCACGCTGGTGAAGAGCGTGATCGGCACTCGCGCGTCGCATCGCGCAACCGTGCGCGGCCTGGGCTTGCGTCGCCTGCGCCATACCGTCGAACTGGAAGACACCCCGGCGGTGCGCGGCATGATCGACAAGGTGGGCTACCTCCTGAAGGTGGAGGCATAAATGCGTCTGAATCAGATCAAGCCGGCGGCGGGAGCCGCGCGCGAACGCAAGCGGGTCGGACGCGGCGTGGGCAGCGGCAAGGGCAAGACCGCGGGCCGCGGTCACAAGGGCCAGAGAGCGCGCGCCGGCGGATTTCACAAGATCGGCTTCGAAGGCGGGCAGATGCCGTTGTCCCGGCGTCTGCCGAAACGCGGCTTCACATCGCTGACGCGCGACGAGACGGTCGAGGTGCGGCTCTCCGACCTCAACCGGATCGAGGGCGCGGAAATCGATCTGGCTGCGCTCAAGCAGGCGGGCGTGGTGGCAAACCGCGTCAAGGCCGCCAAGATCATTCTCTCCGGCAAAGTGGAGAAGAAGGTGCAGGTTCGCGGCCTCGGTGTCACCAAGGGCGCGCGCGCGGCGATCGAGGCGGCCGGCGGAAACGTAGGGGAATAGAGGCTTGGCTCAGGACAGCCTGCTCGGCATCTCGGGGAAGTTCGGCGATCTGAAGCGCCGGCTTTTCTTCTTGCTCGGTGCGCTCGTGGTGTACCGGATCGGCGCGCATGTGCCGGTGCCGGGAATCGATCCGGTTCAGCTCGCCGAGCTGTTCAAGGCGCAGCGCGGCGGCATCCTGGACATGTTCAACATGTTTTCCGGCGGGGCGCTGTCTCGCTTCACCATCTTTGCGCTCGGGATCATGCCGTACATTTCGGCCTCGATCATCATGCAGCTGCTCAGCGTGGTGGTGCCGCAGCTGGAGCAGCTGAAGAAGGAGGGCGAGGCCGGCCGTCGCAAGATCACGCAGTACACCCGCTATGGCACCCTGGTGCTGGCGACTTTCCAGGCACTGGGGATCGCGATCGCCCTGGAGTCCCAGCGCGGCCTGGTGATCGATCCGGGACTGGCGTTCCGCTTCACCACGGTCGTGACGCTGGTGACCGGGACGATGTTTCTGATGTGGCTCGGCGAACAGATCACCGAGCGCGGGATCGGCAACGGCATTTCGCTGATCATATTCGCGGGCATCGCCGCCGGCTTCCCGCGCGCCATCGGCGGCACGCTGGAACTTGCCCGTACCGGGACGTTCTCGATCCCGCTGGTGCTGATGCTGCTGGTCGGCGCGGTGGTGGTGACGGGTCTCGTGGTCTTCGTCGAACGCGGGCAGCGCAAGATTCTGGTGAACTACGCCAAGCGCCAGGTCGGGCGGCGCGTCTACGGCGGGCAGAGCTCGCATCTGCCGCTGAAGCTGAACATGTCGGGCGTGATCCCGCCGATCTTCGCTTCCAGCATCATCCTGTTCCCGGCAACGCTGGCGGGCTGGTTCGGCACCAACGAGAGCGTGTATTGGCTGCGCGACGTCAGTGCGCTGCTGCACCCGGGACAGCCGGTGTATGTGCTGCTGTACGCGGCGGCGATCATCTTCTTTTGCTTCTTCTACACCGCCCTGGTGTTCAACCCCAAGGAGACGGCGGAGAACCTGAAGAAGGGTGGCGCTTTCGTACCCGGCATCCGGCCGGGCGAGCAGACCGCTAAGTACATCGAGAAGATCATCATGCGCCTCACGCTGGTCGGCTCGATCTACGTGACGCTGGTGTGCCTGCTGCCGGAGTTTCTGATCGTGAAGTGGAACGTGCCGTTCTACTTCGGCGGCACCTCCCTGCTGATCATCGTCGTCGTGACGATGGATTTCATGGCGCAGGTCCAGGCCTACGTGATGTCGCACCAGTACGAGAGCCTGCTGAAGAAGGCCAACTTCAAGGGCGGGATGTTCCCCACCCGGTAACAGCAAAGGGCGAATGGCCAAGGAAGAAACGATCCAGATGCAGGGCGAGGTCGTGGAGACCCTGCCCAACGCGACCTTCCGCGTGAAACTGGAAAACGGCCATTTGGTGCTTGGACATATTTCCGGAAAGATGCGCATGCATTACATCCGCATCCTCCCGGGGGACAAGGTAACGGTGGAACTGACGCCCTACGATCTGACCAAGGGCCGGATCGTGTTCCGGGCGAAGTGACGACAGGGGCGCGCTTCGAGCGCGAGGAGAGCGAAATGCGAGTGCAAGCATCGGTCAAGAAAATGTGCCGCAACTGCAAGATCGTCCGGCGCAAGAACGTCGTGCGGGTCATCTGCAGCGATCCGCGCCACAAGCAGCGCCAAGGCTGACGGCGTTCAGCATACAACGGAGCTAGACGAACATGGCACGTATTGCCGGCGTAAACATTCCGAACCAGCAGCATGCCTGGGTCGCGCTGACCGCGATCTACGGGATCGGGCGCTCGCGCGCGCACGAGATCTGCGCCAAGGCGGGCATTGCTCCGACCAGGAAGATCAAGGATCTGACGGATACGGAGATGGACAAGCTGCGCGAGCAGGTCGCCAGGCACACGGTCGAGGGCGATCTGCGCCGCGAGATATCGATGAACATCAAGCGCCTGATGGATCTGGGCTGCTATCGCGGCGTGAGGCACCGCAAGGGACTGCCGGTGCGCGGCCAGCGCACCCGCACCAACGCCCGCACGCGCAAGGGGCCGCGCAAGGCGATTCGCGTCGCCGCCCCTGCGCCGGCGAAGTGACGAATTGAACCGGGGGACATTGCCGATATGGCCAAGGCTACGACGACTACCACGCGGGTGCGAAAGAAGGCGAAGAAGAACGTCGCCGAAGGCATCGCGCACATTCACGCATCTTTCAACAACACGATCGTGACCATCACCGACCGTCAGGGCAACGCGCTTTCCTGGGCGACTTCGGGCGGTGCGGGCTTCAAGGGCTCGCGCAAATCCACTCCGTTCGCCGCGCAGGTCGCGGCCGAGCAGGCAGGCCGCGCGGCGCAGGAGTGCGGGGTGAAGAACCTGGAGGTGCGCATCAAGGGCCCCGGGCCAGGCAGGGAATCGGCCGTTCGCGCACTCAACGCAGTGGGCTTCAAGATCACCAGCATTTCGGACGTCACGCCGGTTCCGCACAACGGCTGCCGCCCACCGAAGAAGCGTCGCATCTAGACGCAAGGAGAACACCGTGGCCAGAAATCTCGACGCCAAGTGCCGCCAGTGCCGCCGTGAAGGAGAAAAGCTCTTCCTCAAAGGCGAGAAGTGCTTTACCGACAAGTGCGCGATCGAGCGCCGATCCTACGCCCCGGGCCAGCACGGCCAGAAGAACACGCGTCTGTCCGGTTACGGCACCCAGCTTCGCGAGAAGCAGAAGGTCCGCCGCACCTACGGCCTGCTGGAGCGCCAGTTCCGCAACACCTACAAGAGTGCCGCCCGCAGCAAGGGCGTGACCGGGGAGGCGTTGCTGCAGGGTCTGGAAAGCAGGCTGGACTCGGTGGCCTACCGCATGGGTTTCGGCGCCTCTCGCGCCGAGGCGAGGCAGGTCGTGCGCCACAACGCGATACTGGTGAACGGCAGGCGCGTGAACATTCCGTCCTACCGGGTGCGTGCCGGCGACGTGATCGAGGTGGTGCAGCGGGCGAAGAACCAGCTGCGCATCAAGGCCGCCTGCGAGGCCGCGGAACAACGCGGATTCCCCGACTGGGTGGAAGTCGACGTCAAGGCACTGAAGGGTACGTTCAAGGCGGCACCGCCGCGCAGCGAGCTGTCTGCCACCATCAACGAAGGAATGGTGGTCGAGCTTTATTCCAAGTAGTTCCGCAGCGAACGCCGACGCCGCGCGGGTCCGCAGAGCGCCGCAGGCGGATTCGTTCGGGACTTTTTAGAGGATCCATTCTATGCAGAGCAGCTTCCTCAAGCCGCGCATTATCGACGTTCAAGCCGTCGCCCCCTTCCATGCGAGGGTCACCATGGAGCCATTCGAGCGCGGCTACGGGCACACTTTGGGCAACGCGTTGCGCCGGGTGCTGCTTTCGTCGATGCCGGGCTTCGCGCCGACGGAAGTCAAGATCAGCGGAGTCCTGCACGAGTACTCCACCATCGAGGGAGTGCAAGAGGACGTAGTCGACATCCTGCTCAACCTGAAGGGCGTGGTGCTCAAACTGCACAATCGCGACGAGACCATGCTCGCCCTCAAGAAGCAGGGCGAGGGCGCGGTGACCGCGGGCGACATCGAGGCCTCGCACGATGTCGAGATCATCAACCCCTCGCACGTCATCGCGCATCTGGCGCCGGGCGGCAAGCTCGACATGCAGATCAAGGTCGAGGCGGGCCGCGGATACGTGCCGGCAACCACGCGCGCCACCGCCAAGGAAGGTCGCGCGATCGGCTCCATCATGCTCGATGCCTCGTTCAGCCCGGTGAAAAGGGTCAGCTACGCGGTGGAGAGCGCTCGCGTCGAGCAGCGCACCGACCTGGACAAACTGATCGTGGATATCGAAACCAACGGCGTGGTCGAACCCGAGGAGGCGATCCGCTACGCCGCCCGCATCCTGATGGAGCAGTTGGCGAGTTTCGCGGACCTGAAGGGCACGCCGGTCCCGGTGGAGGCACCCAAGACGCCGCAAGTCGACCCGATCCTCCTGCGCCCGGTCGATGACCTGGAACTCACGGTGCGCTCGGCGAACTGCCTCAAGGCCGAGAATATCTATTACATCGGCGACCTGATCCAGCGCACCGAGACCGAATTGCTGAAGACGCCCAATCTCGGGCGCAAATCGCTCAACGAGATCAAAGAGGTGCTGGCGGCGCGCGGGCTGACGCTGGGCATGCGCCTGGAAAACTGGCCTCCCGCCGGCCTGGAAAAGGTCTGAAAGGACAACGGAAATGCGTCACCACCTCGGACTACGCAAGCTGAACCGGACCAGCAGCCACCGCGAAGCGATGCTGCGCAACATGACCAATTCGCTCCTGAAGCACGAGGTCATCAAGACCACCCTGCCGAAGGCGAAGGAGCTGCGCCGCGTGGCGGAGCCGATCATCACGCTCGGCAAGAAGCCTTCCCTGTCCAATCGCCGCCTGGCGTTCTCGCGGCTGCGCGATCGCGATGTGGTGAGCAAGCTGTTCAACGAACTGGGCCCGCGCTACGCGAAGCGCAACGGCGGCTACCTGCGCATCCTCAAGTTCGGTTTCCGCCCCGGTGATAACGCTCCCATGGCGCTCGACGAACTGCTCGATCGCCCGGAAGCGTCGGATCAAGGCAAGGCACGGGACAAGACCGCCTCGTAACGCGAGCCGCGCCCGAAGCGCAGACCAGCCGGGCTTCCGCCCGGCTTTTTCGTTTGTGACGGGTGCGGGAAAATCAGCCGGCCGCGGCGCGATCCACCGGCGCCCCGGCGCGCAGAGCGGCCTTCAGGTAGCGGCCGGTGTGACTGTCGGAGCGGGCGGCGATCGCTTCGGGCGTTCCCTCGGCGACGAGGCGCCCGCCACCGTCGCCGCCCTCCGGCCCCAGGTCGACGATCCAGTCGGCGGTCTTGATGACGTCCAGGTTGTGCTCGATCACCACCACCGTGTTGCCATGGTCGCGCAACCGGTGCAGCACCTTGAGCAGCAGCTCGATGTCGTGGAAATGCAGGCCGGTGGTCGGTTCGTCCAGGATGTAGAGCGTGCTGCCGGTGTCGCGCTTAGACAGCTCCAGGGCGAGCTTGACGCGTTGCGCCTCGCCGCCCGAAAGCGTGGTGGCGCTCTGGCCCAAGCGCATATAACCGAGTCCGACGTCGATCAGCGTGTCGAGCTTGCGCGCCACCGCCGGCACCGGGGCGAAGAACGCGCGCGCCTGCTCGACCGTCATGTCGAGGACCTCGTAGACGCTGCGGCCCTTGTACTTGACTTCCAGCGTCTCGCGGTTGTAGCGGCGTCCGTGGCAGACATCGCAGGACACGTAGATGTCCGGCAGGAAATGCATCTCGACCTTGATCACGCCATCGCCCTGGCAGGCTTCGCAGCGTCCGCCCTTGACGTTGAAGGAGAAGCGCCCCGCCCCGTAGCCGCGCTCGCGCGCAAGCTGCACGCCGGCGAACAGCTCGCGGATGGGCGCGAACAGCCCGGTGTAGGTCGCGGGGTTGGAGCGCGGCGTGCGCCCGATCGGGCTCTGGTCGACATTGACCACTTTGTCGAAGAACTCGAGACCCTCGATCGAGTCGAAGGGCGCCGGCTCTTCCGTCGAGCCGTGCAGGTGATGCGAGACGGCGCGGTAGAGCGTGTCGTTGATGAGCGTCGACTTACCCGAGCCCGATACGCCGGTTACGCAGGCGAACAACCCGGCCGGCAGATCCAGCGTCAGGTTCTTCAGGTTGTTGCCGCGCGCGCCGACGAGCCGCAGACGTCTGTCGGCCTGCGGCCGGTGACGCAAGCCGGGCACCCCGATCCTCCTGCGCCCGGACAGATACTGTCCGGTCAGCGAATCCCGGTGAGCGGCGATCGTGTCCGGGCGGCCCTCGGCGACCACTTGCCCGCCGTGCTCTCCCGCGCCGGGGCCCATGTCGACGACATGATCGGCGCTCATGATCGCCTCGAGGTCGTGCTCGACCACGATCACCGTGTTGCCGAGGTCGCGCAGGCGCTTGAGCGTGGCGAGCAGGCGGCCGTTGTCGCGCTGGTGCAGCCCGATCGACGGTTCGTCGAGCACGTACATGACGCCGGTCAGGCCGGAGCCGATCTGCGAGGCGAGCCGGATGCGCTGCGCCTCGCCGCCGGAAAGCGTGTCTGCGGCGCGGTCGAGCGAAAGGTAGTCCAGGCCGACGTTGTTGAGGAACGAGATCCGGTCGACGATCTCGCGCAGGATCTTGTCCGCGATCGCGAGGCGCGCTCCCTCCAGCGTGAGACCGGCGAAAAACGCCTGCGCGCTCTTCAGCGGCAGCGCGGAGAGCTCGTAGATCGGTCTTCCGGCGACGAAAACATGCCGCGCCTCGCGTCGCAGCCGCGAGCCTGCGCACTCCGGGCAGGCGTGCGCCGCCTGGAACTTGCCGAGCTCGTCCCGCACCACCGCCGAGTCGGTCTCGCGGTAGCGGCGCTCGAGATTCGGAACGATGCCCTCGAAAGGATGCTCGCGCTGAAACCTGTTGCCGCGCTCGCCGACATAGACGAACTTCACCTTTTCCTTCCCGGTGCCGTAGAGCACGATGTTGCGCACATGCTCCGGCAGTTGCTCGAACGGCGTCTCCACGTCGAAGCCGTACTGGTGCGCGAGGCTGGCGAGCATCTGGAAATAGAACTGGTTGCGTCGATCCCAGCCCCGGATCGCGCCGGCGGCGAGCGACAAACCGGGAAACGCCACGATGCGCTCGGGATCGAAAAAGACCACCGTCCCCAACCCGTCGCAGCGCGGGCAGGCGCCCATCGGGTTGTTGAACGAGAACAGCCGTGGCTCCAGCTCCGGCAGCGAGTACGAACACACGGGGCAGGCGAAGCGGGCCGAGAACAGATGCTCCTTGCCCGAGTCCATCTCCACCGCCGCCGCACGGCCCTCGGCGTGGCGCAGCGCGGTTTCGAAGGACTCGGCAAGGCGCTGCTTCATCTCGGCGCGCGCCTTCAGGCGATCGACCACGATCTCGATGGTGTGTCGCTTCGTTTTCGCGAGCTTGGGCAGGCCGTCCAGATCGTGCACGACGCCGTCCACCCGTACCCTCACGAAACCCTGCGCGCGCAACTCCTCGAACAGCTCGGCGTTTTCCCCCTTGCGACCGGCAAGCAGCGGCGCGAGGATCATGAGCCGCGTGTCTTCCGGCAGCCGCAGCACGTGGTCCACCATCTGTGACACGCTTTGCGCGGCAAGCGGGAGGCCGTGGTCGGGGCAGTGAGGTTCGCCTACGCGGGCGTACAGCAGGCGCAGATAATCGTGGATCTCGGTCACCGTGCCGACGGTGGAGCGGGGGTTGTGGCTGGTTGCTTTCTGCTCGATCGCGATCGCCGGCGACAGGCCCTCGATCAGATCGACGTCGGGCTTTTCCATCAGCTCCAGGAACTGACGGGCGTAGGCCGACAGCGACTCGACGTAGCGGCGCTGCCCTTCCGCGTAGAGGGTGTCGAAGGCGAGCGAGGACTTGCCGGACCCGGACAGCCCGGTGATCACGATCAGCTTGTTGCGCGGCAGGTCGAGGTTGACGTTCCGCAAATTGTGGGTGCGCGCGCCGCGGATGCGGATGGTGTCGATCGCCGGGACATTCACGTTGAAAGCAAGGCCGTCCGGGGTGAAAACGAACCTGTTACTATACTGGAGTTGAAATTCGCTTCCCACTTCGCTTCTCCGGCCTGTCCCCCCATGCGTTACACGGACCGGATGTCCGCCCGGGAGCTGCGCGCGAGCTTCGGTCTCGCCGGCATCTTCGGTTTGCGGATGCTGGGCATGTTCATCATCCTGCCGGTGTTCGTGCTCTACGCGCGCGAATTGCCCGGGGGCGGCAATCACACGCTGGTCGGGATTGCGCTCGGTGCCTACGGCCTCGCCCAGGCTTGCCTGCAGGTGGTCTTCGGCTGGCTATCCGACCGCTGGGGCCGCAAGCGAACGATCTATGTCGGACTCGCCGTCTTCGCGGTGGGCAGCGCCGTAGCCGGCCTGGCGCACGACATCTATCTGGTCATCGCCGGCCGCGCGATCCAGGGCGCGGGGGCGGTTTCCTCGGTGGTGATCGCGCTTGCCGCGGACCTCACCGCCGAGGAAAACCGCACCAAGGCGATGGCGATCATCGGCGTGACGATCGGCGCCACCTTTGCCCTGTCCATGGTGGCCGGGCCGGCGTTGAGCCATGCGATAGGCGTGCCGGGGATCTTTTTCATGACCGGCGCACTCGCGCTCGTCGCGCTGCCCGTGATGCGCTTCGTCGTGCCCGATCCGGCGCCCGGCTTGGATTCGACGCGGCGCGGTGTTCCGATACGGGCCGTCCTGCACGATCCCCAGCTCGCGAGGCTCAACCTCGGCATTTTTACGCTGCATGCGATCCTGATGGCGCTGTGGGTGGTGGTGCCGCTGCTGCTGGAGCGTTTCCTGTCCGGCAGCGCGCACTGGAAGATCTATCTGCCCGTGATGCTGCTCGGGGTTGCGATCATGGCCCCGATCATGATCGTCTCCGAGCGCACAGGCGCGCACAAGGCGGCTTTCGTCGGCGCGATCGCAGCGCTCGCGCTCGCCTGCCTCGCACTCGCCTTCGCCGGCGCCTCGCTCGCGAGGCTCTTCCTTTGCCTGACGCTGTTCTTCGCGGCCTTCAATCTGCTCGAAGCCTCGCTGCCGTCGCTGGTGTCGAAGCTGGCGCCAGCGCAGGCTAAAGGTACGGCGATCGGCGTCTATAGCACTACGCAATTCATCGGCAGTTTCGCCGGCGCGTCGGCGGGCGGCTGGCTGTTCCAGCACGTCGGCGGCGCGGCGGTGTTTGCCGCCTGCACGCTGGCCGCGTTCGTGTGGCTGATTGCGGCCTCGGGCATGCGCCTGCCGCGCGCGCTCGTCACCCGCCGTTATCCCTTGCCGCGGCTCGATTCGGTGCGTGCCGAAGGTCTTTCGAGGCAGCTCGCCGGGCTGCCCGGAGTGCGCGAGGTCTTGCTCTCCGCAGAAGGGGTGGCTTACCTGAAGGTGGACAGCGCCGGCTTCGACGAACACAATGTCATCAAGCTGCTTGCCAACGAGAACTGACGACGGATGGGAGAGAGCACATGGCTTCCGTGAACAAGGTAATCCTGATCGGCAATCTCGGCGCCGATCCCGAGACCCGGTATCTGCCGAGCGGCGACGCGGTGACCAACATTCGGATCGCGACGACCGAGACGTGGCGCGACAAGAACGGCGAAAAGCAAGAGCAGACCGAATGGCACCGTGTGGCACTGTTCGGCAAGCTCGCCGAGATCGCGGGCGAATATCTCAAGAAAGGCTCTCCGGTCTACATCGAGGGGCGGCTGCAGACGCGCAAGTGGACCGACAAGGACGGCCAGGAGCGCTACACGACGGAAATCCGCGCCGACCGCATGCAGATGCTCGGCAGCCGCGGCGGTGGCTCCGAGCGGATGCCTGCGGCGGAGGAGGCGCCGGCAGCCGGCTCTGCCCCGCGCAAGAGCGCGGGCAGCGGCGGCAAGGGCGGCAACCTCGAGGATCTAGAGGACGATATTCCCTTTTGACCGGTCGGCATCCAATCCGCAACGCAAACAGAGGCCGACGCGAGTGGGCCTCTGCTTTTTTGTCGGTAGCGAAAGCGGAGAGCGCGCACGCCGGCAAAGCAGCGAGCACCGCGATACGGGCGTGATTCTCGAACCACCTCCAACGACAGACACGGTGTACGTCGTCGAAATACGCCGGCACCGTTTCGGCCGTGCGCTGTCCAAAGATGCGTAGTTCCCCGGTTTGACGCGAGATTGGAGAACGGGCGGATTTTGCTGGAAAATAGCCGCTACCCCGATCGCATCGCGCGGCCGGAGACACCCGAAAAGGCTTTCTTCGATGGCTCTGAGAAACGTCACCCTGGAAGACAAGTACATCCTCAACGAAGGCCGCATCTTCCTCACCGGCACGCAGGCGCTGGTGCGGCTGCCGATCATGCAGCACCTGCGCGACAAGGCTGCCGGGCTCGATACCGCCTGCTACGTCTCGGGCTACCGAGGCAGTCCACTGGGCGGCTACGACCAGCAGCTGTGGGCGGCGAAGAAACATCTGGAAGCGCACAACATCGTCTTCAACCCCGGCGTCAACGAGGATCTCGCGGCGACCGCGATCTGGGGCACCCAGCAGCTCGGCTTTCACGGCGAGCCGAAGTACGACGGCGTGTTCGCCATCTGGTACGGCAAGGGTCCGGGCGTGGACCGCACCGGCGACGCATTCCGCCACGGCAACCTTGCCGGCACCCACAAGAACGGCGGCGTACTGGTGTTGATGGGCGACGACCATACCTGCGAGTCTTCCACCACGGCGCACCAGAGCGAATTCGCTCTGGTGGACGCGATGATGCCCATCCTCAATCCCGCCGGAGTGCAGGAGCTGCTCGACTACGGACTGATCGGCTGGGCGATGTCGCGCTTCACCGGCTGCTGGGTGGGACTGAAGTGCATGAAAGACACGATCGATGCCAGCGCGTCCGTGGACGTGGGCTCGCAGCGCGTGCGGATCGCGATCCCGACCGATTTCTCGATGCCGCCCGGGGGTCTGAATATCCGCTGGCCGGACCACCCGCTCGACCAGGAGGAGCGGCTGCACAAGCACAAGATCGAGGCGGCGAAGGCTTTCGCCCGCCTCAACGGCATCGACCGCACCGTGGTCGATGCGCCGCAGGCGACGCTGGGCATCGTCGCCTGCGGCAAGTCCTACATGGACGTGCGTCAGGCGCTCGCCTATCTCGGCATCGACGAGCGCGAGGCGGCCCGGCTCGGCGTGCGCATCTACAAGGTCGGCATGACCTGGCCGCTGGAGCCGACCGGCATCGCGCGCTTCGCGCAGGGGCTGAACAAGATCGTCGTGGTCGAGGAGAAGCGCGCGCTGGTCGAGACCCAGTTGAAGGAGATCCTCTACGGCCGCGCGGGCGCGCCGGAAGTGCTGGGCAAGCACGACGAGATGGGCAGGGAGCTGTTCCAGTCCAACGCCGCGCTCGACCCCAACGCGATCGCGATCGCGATCGGTCGGCGGATTCTCGATCGCGCGCAGGACGCGCGGCTCGCCGCGCGCGTGGCGGAGCAGGAGCGGCTCGCCGCGCGCGTGCCGGAGAGGCCGGCAATGGACCGCACCCCCTACTTCTGTTCCGGCTGCCCGCACAACACCGGCACGCGCGTGCCGGAAGGCTCGATCGCGCTAGCCGGCATCGGCTGCCACTTCATGGCGCAGTGGATGGACCGCAGCACCGCCGGATTCACGCAGATGGGCGGCGAGGGCGCGAGCTGGATGGGCGAGGCGCCGTTCGTGAAGACCGCGCACGTATTCCAGAACATCGGCGACGGTACCTACTACCATTCCGGGCTGCTCGCCCTGCGGGCGGCGGTGGCGTCCGGCGTGAACATGACCTACAAGATCCTCTACAACGACGCGGTGGCGATGACCGGGGGCCAGCACGTCGACGGCCCGCTCACCGTGCCGCAGATCACGCATCAGGTCGCCGCGGAGGGCGCCAGGAAAGTAGTGGTGGTTACCGACGAGCCGGAAAAATACCGCTCCGACGCCGGGTTCGCGGAAGGTGTCGAGGTCTATCATCGCGACGACTACGACAGCGTGCAGAAGACGATGCGCGAGATTGCCGGCGTCACGGTCATCGTCTACGACCAGACCTGCGCCGCGGAGAAACGCCGCCGGCGCAAGCGCGGCCAGTATCCGGACCCAGCCAAGCGCGTGTTCATCAATGATCTGGTGTGCGAAGGCTGCGGCGACTGCGGGGTGAAGTCGAACTGCGTCTCGGTGCTGCCGCTCGAGACCGAGTTCGGCCGCAAGCGCATGATCGACCAGTCCGCCTGCAACAAGGACTACTCCTGCGTGAAGGGCTTCTGCCCGAGCTTCGTCACGGTGCACGGCGGCGCGCTGAAAAAGGGCAGGACGGCACCCGCGGGCGGCAACGTCGAGACGCTGTTTCCGGCGCTGCCGGAGCCGAAGCCCGCGGCGCTCGCCGAGCCTTTCGGCATCCTGGTCACCGGCGTGGGCGGCACCGGCGTGGTCACCATCGGCGCCATAGTCGGCATGGCGGCGCACCTCGAAGGCAAGGGCTTCGGCGGCCTAGACATGGCGGGGCTCGCCCAGAAGGGCGGCGCAGTGTGGAGTCACCTGCAGATCGCGGCGCATCCCGAGGACATCAAGACGGTGCGGCTGGGCTCGGGAGGCGCGAAGCTGGTGCTGGGCTGCGATCTTGTCGTTTCCGCGAGCCAGAGGACCATGGACACCACTCGCGAGGGCGCGACGCGCATGGTGGTGAACGCGCACCGGCAGATGACCGGCGAATTCACCCGCAACGCAGACGCGCAGTTCCCGGCGGCGTCGCTCAGGCGCTCCATCGAAAAGGCGGTAGGAGAGAAAAACGCCGAGTTCGTCGACGCCACCCGGATTGCCACTGCGCTGATGGGCGATTCGATCGCGACCAACATGTTCATGCTCGGCTATGCCTATCAGAAAGGCCTGATCCCGGTGACGGCGGAGGCGATCAACAAGGCGATCGAATTGAACGGCGCGGCGGTCAAGATGAACCAGGCGGCATTCCTCTGGGGACGCCGCGCGGCCGCGGATCTCGTTGCGGTCGAACGCCTGGTCGCGCCGAAGCCGGATGCCGCGGCAAGCGAGAGGACTTCTGGATCGCTCGACGAGATGATCGCGCGCCGGGTCGAGTTCCTCACCTCGTATCAGAATGCCACGTACGCGACGCGTTACCGATTGCTGGTCGAACGCGTGCGTCAGGCCGAGGCGGCGAAGGCCAGGGGATTGTCCGGACTCGCGGAGGCGGTGGCACGTTACTATTTCAAGCTGCTCGCCTATAAGGACGAGTACGAGGTCGCGCGGCTCTACACCGAATGCGGTTTCGCACAGAAGATCGCGGCGGCTTTCGACGGGGATTACAGGCTGCACTTCCATCTCGCGCCGCCGTTGCTCGCCAAGCGCGACCCTCATACCGGCGAGCTGATCAAGTCCGAGTACGGTTCGTGGGTGTTCGCGGCCTTCAGGGTCCTTGCAAAACTCAGATTCCTGCGCGGCAGCGCATTCGACGTGTTCGGCTACACCCACGAACGGCGCATGGAGCGGTGGCTCATCGCGGAATACGAAAAGTCGATCGAAGAAATCCTCGCGCGTATGTGCGCCGACAACCATGCGCTCGCGCTGCGCATCGCCTCCATTCCGGAAGACATCCGCGGGTTCGGCCACGTCAAGGCGCGCAGCGTCGAGAAAGTGAAGCCGGCGTGGGCCGAACTGCTGTCCGCGCTCCGGGCGCCCGCGGCGATGCGCTCGGCGGCCTGACGCCGAGGCGACACGGGATCGGGCAGCCCCGTGAGCCCCCCTAGCGCGCAGCGACGACGCGCAGCGTGTGCCGGGCGATCATTTCCTCCTCGTTGGTGGGAATCACGGCGACCGCCGCCCGGCTGGACGCCGTGCCGATGAGCGCCGCGTGCATCGCGTTGGCGCGGGCATCCAGTTCGATGCCCAGCCAACTGCTCGCTTCGCACACCGCAGCGCGCACCGACGACGCGTGCTCTCCGATGCCGGCGGTGAATACCAGCGCGTCGAGCCCGCCGAGCGCGGCGGCGAGCGAACCCAGTTCGCGCACGATCCGATGCACGAACAGATCCACCGCCAGCCTTGCGCGCGGGTCGGCGGACGCGAGCAGCGTGCGCATGTCCTGCGAGAGGCCGGACACGCCGAGCAGGCCGGACTCGTGATAGAGCAGATGCGCGATCTGCGCGCCGCTCATTCCTTTTTCCTCCATCAGATAGAGCAGCACCCCGGGATCGATTGCGCCGGTGCGGGTGCCCATCATCAGTCCGTCCAGCGCGGTGAAACCCATCGTCGAAGCCACGCTCCTGCGCCCCTTCATGGCGCACATGCTGGCGCCGTTGCCCAGGTGCGCGACGACGACCCGTCCCTCCGCTCGATCGCCCAACAGCTCCGGCAGCCGCGTTGCGACGTATTCGTAGGAAAGCCCGTGGAATCCGTAGCGCTTGATTCCTGCCTCGGTCAGTTTTGCCGGCAGGGCAAACAGGCGCGCGATCTCGGACTGCGTCTGGTGGAACTCGGTGTCGAAGCAGGCCACCTGGGCAAGCGCGGGACGGTGCGCGGCCACCGCCCGGATCGCGGCGAGATTGTGCGGCTGGTGCAGCGGCGCCAGGGATTGCAGCGTGCCGAGCGCCGACAGCACCTGCTCGTCGACCCGCACCGGACTCGCATAGCGATCGCCGCCGTGCACGACGCGGTGGCCGGCGCCCAGCAGGCGGAATTTTCGGTCGTGGCCTTCGATCCAGTCCAGCACCGCTCCGATCGCGGTGCCGTGGTCCGCCGCGGGCGGCAGCAGCCGGACGACGAGAGCGTCGCCGGCGGCGTCCCAGGCCGAGAGCTTCGGCGCGACCCCCAGACTTTCCACCTGGCCCCGGAAGACGCAATCCAGGCTGGGCTCGTACAAGGCGAATTTGATGCTGGAGGATCCGGCGTTGAGGACGACGACCGCCTCGTTCACGTTCGCCTCCGGCGGTTCACGTGCGCTTGGGCGGCTTTTGGCGGGCGAGCAGGAGCGCGACCGCGCAGGAGGCGATGCGGGCGCGCGCCGGGTCGGCGCGGCTGGTGAGGACGATGGGCACGCGCGCACCGAGCACCACGCCCGCGCTCTGCGCATCGGCGAGGTATTCGAGCTGCTTGGCGATCATGTTGCCCGATTCGAGATCCGGCGCCACCAGGATGTCTGCCTGTCCCGCGACCGCAGAGGCGATGCCCTTGGTCTTCGCTGCGGCGAGCGATATCGCGTTGTCGAAGGCGAGCGGCCCGTCGAGCACGCCACCGCTGATCTGGCCCCGCTCGGACATCTTGCACAGCGCGGCCGCATCCAGCGTCGAGCGTAGCTTGGGCGTGACCGTCTCCACCGCGGACAGGATCGCCACCTTCGGCTGCGCGATGCCGAGCACCAGCGCGAGGTCGATCGCGTTCTGCACGATGTCGCGCTTGGCGTCGAGGTCGGGATCGATGTTGATCGCCGCATCGGTAATGAGCAGCGGCTTCGGGTAGGAGGGCACATCCATCAGGAACACATGGCTCGCACGCCGCGCGGTGCGCAGGCCGGAGTCGTCGGCCAGGACCTCCGCCATCAGCTCGTCGGTGTGCAGGCTCCCCTTCATCAATGCGTCGACGCGTCCCTCGCGAGCCAGCACTACCGCGGCCGCGGCCGCGGCATGACTGTGCTCGACGTTTACGATCTCGTACCGGGAGAGATCCGTTCCGGCCTGCCCGGCGGCCGCACGGATCTTCTCTTCCGGCCCGACCAGCACGGGCAGGATCAGACCGGCCTGGGCGGCGGCGATCGCGCCGCTCAGCGACTCGCGATCGCAGGGGTGCACGACCGCCATGCGGATCGGCTCGAGCCCGTTGGCTCTTTCGATCAGCCGCTCGAAACGGTTGCTCGGGTCGCGCAGCTGCACTTCCGGCAGCGACATGCGGGGACGGCGCACCTTTTCCGTGGGCGCGAGCACTTCGGCCGCGCCGCTGATGACCGTGTGTCCGTCCTGGTTGACGCACTTGCAGTCGAAGACGACGTGCCTGGTGCGCTCGAATTTCTCCTTCACGGTCACCGTGACGGTGATGGTGTCGCCCAGCGTGACCGGCCGCGAGAAATGCAATGTCTGGTCGATGTAGATCGTGCCCGGTCCGGGGTACTGCGTGCCGAGCACGGTGGAGATGAGCGCCCCGCCCCACATGCCGTGGGCGATCACCTCGTGGAACAAGCTGCTCTTCGCGTATTCCGGATCGACGTGGGCCGGATTTACGTCGCCGGACATGACCGCGAAGAGCTGGATGTCCCGCGCCCCGAGCGTGCGGGTGAGCGACGCACTGTCGCCGACCAGGATCTCGTCGAAGGTCTTGTTCTCGATGAATTCCATGTGCGCACCAGCTTACGGCATCCGCGCCGGCCATGCAGCCATGAAGGGTTTCTGCCGCTTTTCGCTCCCCATGCGCGTGCCGAGACGCGATTAGGCCGCAGAGACGAGTCGGCCCCATTGACTTGGATCAAGCCGCGCGCGGCCCATGCCGCGGATAATGCTCGATGAAGACACGGCCGTTAGCGGCAGGAAGTCACGGAGGCTTGACGCATGGAGGCGGGGATCATGGCTTCGAGCCGCCCGAGCGCGCGTGAGAGCTTTGCCGCCCGGGCGCAGCCTGTGCAACTGCGCACCGGAACGGAAATCGGGCGATCGGCTGACTCATCGGAGACAACCATGTACGGATTCAGTGTGAAGCTCAGCGGAAATTTCGACGCGGCGGTACAGAAGGTGATCGAGGCGCTGAAAGGCGAGGGTTTTGGCGTTCTTGCCGACATCGATGTCAAAGCCACGATGAAGGCAAAGTTGAACCTCGATCGCCGGCCGTACCGGATCCTGGGGGCCTGTAACCCGCCGCTTGCCCATCGTGCGCTGGAAGCCGACCCGGACATCGGATTGCTCCTGCCGTGCAACGTGGTGGTGCGGGAGGAGGAGGACCGCACCGTAACCGTCGCGTTCATGGACCCGGTGGCCGTGCTGCAGCTCGTCGACAAGCCGGGCATCGGGGTCCTCGCGCGGGAGGTACGCGCAAGGCTCGAACGGGTACGCGACGCCTTGGTTGCCGCCTGAGGCGGCTCAGGCGAAGGCGGGGCCGATCTGATCGAGCTGGTCGGTGACCAGGCAGTCCACGCCCCAATCGAGCAGTTCGATCGCGGTTTCGGAATCGTTCACCGTGTAGGCGAGCACGCCGAAGCCGGCGGCGTGTACTTGCGACACGATGTCCCGGTCGAGCCGGCGCCAGTCGGCGTGCAGCGAGACGCACTCGAGCCGGTCCATAGTCGCCTTCCAGTCCGCCGGCCGCTCGACGCATAGCAGCCCGCGCGGTACCCCCGGAGCTTCCTGTCGCGCCGCCTCCAGCGCCGGCACCGCAAAGGACGACAGCAACGGCGGCGCCGTTGCGCCTGCCCACAGCAGCCTGGTCATCCGGGCGACGACCCGCCCGGTTTCGGCTTCGCGGCCCGGACAGGGCTTGATCTCGATGTTGGCCCATAGACCGGTCTCCTTGCACAGTGCCGCCGCGGCGGCGAAGGCCGGCACCGGCTCGCCGGCGTATTCGTTGCCGAACCAGCTGCCGGCGTCCAGTGCGACGAGGGCGTCAAGTGCGGTCTGCGCCACCTGCCCATGCCCATCGGTAGTGCGCTCGAGGGTCTCGTCGTGCATCAGGATCGGCGTACCTTCGCGGGACAGCTTGACGTCGAATTCCGCTCCCTGAAAACCCAGGTTGCGCGCCAGACGCAGCGCGGCCAGCGTGTTTTCCGGGGCCAGCGCGCCCCCGCCGCGATGGGCAAGGATGCGTGGATAGGGCCAAAGCGGGCGGGGAACCGGCATCGGGGGATTATATCGGCCGCCCCCCTCGCAGCCTTGCAAACTCGCGCCCGGCCCCATATCTTCGCTCCGGAATCGCAGATTCGATCAGGTATACTTTTCTTTCATTTTTCGGGGGATACAATGCCGATCTACGAATATCGCTGCGGCGCCTGCGGCTTCGAGCAGGAAATCATGCAGAAGATGTCGGAGCCCGCGCTCACCGACTGCCCGCAATGCGGTCGCTCCACCTTCGCCAAACTCATTTCCGCCGCCGGGTTCCAGCTCAAGGGAACCGGCTGGTACGCGACCGACTTCCGGGCCGGTGCCAAAGGCAGTGCAGGCAAGGAAGAGGCGAAGGAGCCCCAGCCCAAAGAGGAAGCCAAGACGGACGCCACCTGCGGCGCGGGCGCGTGCCCGGCTTGCCGATAGCGCGTGCTCAGGCGCTATCTCGTCGCGGGGCTGCTGATATGGGTTCCGCTGCTCATCACAGTCTGGGTGCTGAACCTCCTGGTCGGCACGCTGGATCGGTCGCTGCTGCTCTTGCCCCAGTCCTGGCAGCCAAAAAGCTGGCTCGGGTTCAACATTCCTGGGCTCGGCGTGCTGCTCACCGCCGTGGTGGTCCTGCTGACCGGGATGCTGGCCGCCAATATCATCGGCCAGCGGCTGGTGCAGCTCTGGGAGGCGCTGCTTAATCACATCCCGGTCGTCAAGTCGGTCTATTCCAGCGTCAAGCAGGTCTCGGACACGCTGTTCTCTTCGACCGGCCAGGCCTTCCGCAAGGCGCTGCTCGTGCAGTATCCGCGCAACGGATCGTGGACCATCGCCTTCCTCACCGGGGAGCCGGGCGGCGATGTGGTGAACTATCTCAAAGGCGACTACGTCAGCGTCTACGTCCCGACCACGCCCAATCCTACCTCGGGCTTCTTTCTCATGATGCCGCGCGCCGACGTCGTCGAGCTCGACATGAGTGTGGACGATGCGCTCAAGTACATCATCTCCATGGGCGTGGTGCCGCCCGAGTCGCGAAAGAGGAGCCAGGCGCTCTCCGACTAGCGGCGCGCTTTCCTCCCCGGTCCGCGCCGACCGGGCCGAAGAACCTTTCCTGCCATAACAACATGCGTACCGAATATTGCGGCCAGATTTCCTCCAAGCATCTCGACCGGACCGTCACCGTGTACGGCTGGGTGCATCGCCGGCGCGATCACGGCGGCGTGATCTTCATCGACCTGCGCGACCGCGAAGGCATCATCCAGGTGGTCTGCGATCCCGACAATCCGGAGACCTTCTTCATCGCCGACCGGCTGCGCAACGAATACGTGGTCAAGGTGGTGGGCAAGGTGCGCCGCCGGCCAGAAGGAACCGTGAACCCGAACCTGGTAAGCGGCGAAGTCGAGGTGCTGGCGCAGGCCATCGAGATCTTCAACGCCGCACGCACGCCGCCCTTCCAGATGGACGACGACGATCTGTCCGAGACGGTGCGACTGGAAAACCGCGTGCTCGACCTGCGCCGTCCTCAGATGCAGCGGAACCTGCGCCTGCGCTATAGAACGGCGATGGCGGTGCGCCGCTTCCTCGATTCGCGCGGCTTCATCGACATCGAGACGCCCTTCCTCTACAAGTCCACGCCGGAGGGCGCGCGCGAGTTCCTGGTACCCTCGCGCATCCACGACGGTCATTTCTATGCGCTGCCGCAGTCGCCGCAGCTGTTCAAGCAGATGCTGATGATGGCGGGTTTCGATCGCTACTATCAAATAGTAAAGTGCTTCCGCGACGAGGACCTCAGGGCGGACCGCCAGCCCGAGTTCACCCAGATCGACATCGAGACCTCGTTTCTCGACGAGCGGGAGATCCGCGCCATCATGGAGGCGATGATCCGTGACGCGTTCAAGGAGGTGCTCGGCGTCGATCTGCCCGACCCCTTTCCGGCGATGCGCTACGACGACGCGATGCGGCTGTACGGCAGCGACAAGCCCGACCTGCGTGTGCCGCTGCAGCTCACCGAGCTCACCGATCTGATGAAGCACGTAGAGTTCAAGGTATTCCGCGCCGCGGCGGACATGAGCGACGGGCGCGTGGTCGCGCTGCGGGTGCCCAAGGGCGGGGAACTGTCGCGTAAGGAGATCGACGACTACACCGCCTTCGTCTCGATCTATGGCGCGAAGGGGCTCGCCTATATCAAGGTCAACGAGCAAGCGAAGGGTGCGCAGGGACTGCAGTCGCCGATCTTGAAGTTCCTGCCGCACGAGGTCACCCGCGAAATTCTGGAGCGCGCCGAGGCGCGGGACGGCGACCTGATCTTCTTCGGTGCGGATCGCGCCAGGATCGTCAACGACTCGATGGGCGCGTTGCGCCAGAAGGTCGGTCACGAGCGCGGGCTTGCCGAGCAGGGCTGGCGACCGCTGTGGGTGGTGGACTTCCCGATGTTCGAATACGACGAGGAGCAGAAGCAATGGATCGCGCGCCACCATCCGTTCACCTCGCCCAAGGACGGCGACGAGGAATACATCGAAACCGCGCCGGAGAAGGCCTACGCCAAGGCCTACGACATGGTGCTGAACGGCTGGGAGATCGGCGGCGGCTCGGTGCGGATCTACCGCCCCGAAGTGCAGGAGAAGGTATTCCGCGCGCTCAGGATCTCTGCCGAAGACCAGCGCGCGAAATTCGGCTTCCTGCTCGACTGTCTGCAGTACGGCGCGCCGCCGCACGGCGGCATTGCTTTCGGGTTGGATCGCATCGTGACGCTCATGTGCGGCGCGGAGTCGATCCGCGACGTGATCGCTTTCCCGAAGACCCAGCGCGGACAGGACCTGCTCACGGGAGCGCCAACGCGCGTGACCGAGAAGCAGCTTCGCGAACTGCACATCCGCCTGCGCAACATCGAACCAACGGCGCCATAGCCGTCGGGGGCACCGGGACACGGAGAACAGCGAGTGCTTGATCGAACCTCGAAGCGCACCGGATACCGCAGCGGTGGCGCCGCACCTGATTTTCGCGGGGCGATCGCCTTCCTCGACTGTTGATTGTTCGGTTTTCTCCGTGAGTTCCGTGTCCCCTGTGGCGAGGAATTTCAAGATCCCGGTTTCGGTGCTGGTGGTGGTGCACACGCCGGACCTGCAGGTGCTGCTGCTGGAGCGCGCCGACCACCCCGGTTACTGGCAGTCGGTGACGGGCAGCCAGGACGAGGGCGAGACGCTCGCGCAGACCGCGATAAGGGAGGTGAGGGAGGAAACCGGGCTGGACGCGATTCGCTACCGTCTTGCCGACTGGCGCATGGAAAACGAGTACGAAATCTTCCCCGAGTGGCGCTGGCGGTACGCGCCCGGCGTCACGCGCAACACAGAGCACGTCTTCGGCCTGCTGCTGCCTGCGCCGCTTGCTGTGCGCCTGGCCCCGCGGGAACACCTCGCCTATCAGTGGCTGCCGCATGACCGTGCGGCGGAGAAGGTCTTTTCCTGGAGCAACGCGCGCGCGCTGCGCGCGCTGCCGGAACGCGTCGGCCGGAGCTGAATCGGGCGTCGCTCGTCGATGGGAGATGCGATAATTTATTGCAATTCGTGACCCGGGCAGGGTCGCATTGAGGGTACGAAGGAACGACAGCCATGGCGGCCACTGCAATCGCTTTCGATGACTACAGCGTCCTGCGGGACGAGGACTGCGAAGCGAGAATCGTCGCGGCCAAGCGCGCGCTCGGCGGCCGCGTGGTGATCCTCGGCCATCACTACCAGCGTGCTGACGTCTACCGGCACGCCGACCTCACCGGCGACTCGCTGAAGCTGTCCAAGCTCGCCTCCCAGGCCGACGCAGACTACATCGTGTTTTGTGGCGTGCACTTCATGGCCGAGGTCGCGGATATTCTGTCCAAGCCGAATCAGGTCTCCATCCTTCCGGACCTGTCGGCCGGCTGTTCTATGGCCGACATGGCGAACCTCGGCAAGGTCGAGCGAGCGTGGCGCGAACTCTCAGAGGTCCTGGACCCGGATGAGATGGTGACCCCGGTCACTTACATCAACTCGGCGGCAGACCTGAAAGCGTTCTGCGGCGAGCGCGGCGGCATTGTCTGCACCTCCTCCAATGCGGGCCGGATTCTGGAGTGGTCGTTCGGGCGACGCCCGAAAGTGCTGTTCTTTCCGGATCAGCATCTGGGCCGCTGGAGCGGCCACAAGATGGGCATTCCGCTCGAAGCGATGCCTGTCTGGGATCCGGACGAATGGATGGGGGGGCTGAGCCCCGAGCAGATTCGCTCGGCGAAGATCCTGCTGTGGAAGGGGCACTGCTCGGTGCACCAGATGTTCCAACCCCAACACGTGCTCAAGTTCCGCAACCAGCATCCGGACGGCATCGTGATTTCCCACCCGGAGTGCCGATTCGAGGTGTGCAAGCTGTCGGATTACGTCGGTTCTACCGAATTCATCGTCAAGACCATCCGCGAGGCAGCGCCGAATACGCGCTGGCTGGTCGGCACCGAGCTGAACCTCGTCAATCGCATCGCGGAGGAGTTCAAGCCGCAGGGAAAAGTCGTCCAGTTCATGTCGCCGATCGTATGCATGTGCTCGACGATGAATCGCATCGACCCGCAGCACCTCGCCTGGTGCCTGGAGAATCTGCTCCGCGGCAACGTGGTGAACCGCATCGACGTGCCGGAGCGGGACAGGCGGCTGGCGAGGACTGCGCTGGACCGGATGCTCGAAGTTTCCTGACGTCCGATCGCCAGCGCGAAGATGCGCTCCCCCGTCCCGTACGCGCTGTTTTTCGGGCCGGTGTACTGCCTGCTCGCCTGGCCGGCAGGCGGTGCGGAAACGCAGGTGTCGGTCTCGAAGGAGGCAACGGTGTTCTCCGTCGAGGCGGTGAGCCGCGTGTCGGCTTCGCAGCGCGTCGCCTGGGAAACGTTGACGGACTACGCGCGCTATCCCCGATTTGTCCCCAATCTCGGCCTGTCGCGGCTGGCGAGCCGCAATCCGCTGCGCGTCCAGCAGAAGGGCGATTTCGGGATCCTGTTTTTCCGCAAAGAGATATACGCGACCTTCGACGTCGCCGAGCGGCCGCCTTCCTCGATCCGCTTCCACGCCGTCGAAGGCAATTTGAAGAGCCTGGATACCGAGGTGAGTCTGGAGGAGCGCGCGGGCGCCACATCGATCCGTTACCATTCCACCATTGAACCGGATTTCTGGGTCCCGCCGTTGATCAGCTCGACAATCATACGCATCAGCATCCGAGAGAAACTGCAAGCAGTGGCCGAGGAAATCGAGCGGCGCGCTGCGGCCGCCATGTCCAGATGAGCACGCTGCAGGTCGTCACCTACAACATCCACAAGGGTTTCTCCCAGTTCAAGCGGCACGTGTCGGTATACGAGCTGCGCGAGCGGCTGCGCGGACTCGCCGCGGATATCGTTTTCCTCCAGGAAGTACAGGGCAGTCATTCCCGACACCAGCAACGGCATCGCAACTGGCCGGAGGCGCCGCAATACGAATTCCTCGCCGATGTGCTGTGGAGGGACTTCGCCTACGGCCGCAACGCGGTCTACGACAGCGGCCATCACGGCAACGCGATCCTTTCCAAGTTTCCGATCGTGTGCTGGCACAACGAGGACATCTCCATGTCTCGGCTGGAGAACCGCGGGCTCCTGCACTGCGAGATCGAGGTGCCTGGATGGCGCGCTCGGCTGCATTGCGTCAACGTTCATCTCGGACTGTTCGCGCGCTGGCGCAAGAAACAGCTCGAGGTGTTGCGGCATCGCATCGAGCACCTGGTGCCGCGCGAGGAACCGCTGGTCGTGGCAGGCGACTTCAACGACTGGCGACGCAAGGCGAGCCACCAGCTGGCAGTCTCGCTCGGGATGACCGAGGTGTTCGAGCATGCTCATGGCCGCCCGGCACGGAGCTTTCCGGCAGCGCTGCCGCTGCTGCATCTGGATCGCATCTATGTGCGCGGCTTCCGGGTGCGGCTTGCGCATGCCCATCGAGATCGTCACTGGTCGCGCATCTCGGACCACGTGGCATTGTCCGCGCTGCTCGAAAGGGCATGAAATTCCGTCCCGGCAACGCGGTCCAGCTGCTCGAGAACGGCGACCGGTTCTTCCCGGTGCTGGAACGAGCGATCAACGAAGCCAAGCAGGAGATTTACCTGGAAACCTACATCTTCGAGGCCGACGCCACCGGCCTGAGGATCGCCGATGCGTTGATGCACGCGGCACGCCGCGGGGTGGCGGTGCACGTGCTGGTCGACGGCTTTGGCTCCCGCCTGCTTCCCGAAGCCCTGAAGAACCAGATGCTCAAGGCCGGCGTCTGGCTGCTCGTATTCCGGCCCGAGATCTCGTCGTGGCGGCTGCGCCGCCATCGGCTACGCAGGCTGCATCGCAAGATCGCGGTGATCGACGGCCGGGTCGGGTTCTGCGGCGGGATCAATATCATCGACGACCGGAATACGCCGAAACAGGTGCCGCCCCGTTACGACTATACCGTGCGCGTGGAGGGGCCGATCGTCTCGGACATGCACACCGCCGCGCGCCAGCTGTGGACGCGGGTCACGTGGACGCATTTCAAGCAGGCATGGCGCGCGCGTTCCCATGTCCGCCCGGTCGCACGGGCGGCGGGGACGCAGACGGCGGCTTTCCTGGTGCGGGATAATTTCCGGCATCGCCGTGACATCGAAGAGGCCTATCTCGATTCGATCGTCGGCGCCCGCGAGGAGATCGTGATCGCCTGCGCGTATTTTCTGCCCGGCAAGCGGTTTCGGCGTGCGCTGTGCGAGGCCGCGCAGCGCGGCGTTCGGGTGATCCTGCTGCTGCAGGGCAAGGTGGAGTATCTGTTGTTGCACTTCGCCTCTCACGCGCTGTACCGCCAGTTACTCGAGGCGGGGGTGATCATCTACGAGTATCGTCTCAGCTTCTTGCACGCCAAGGTGGCCGTGGTGGACGGGCATTGGGCGACGGTGGGCTCGTCCAATCTCGATCCCTTCAGCATCCTGCTTGCGCGCGAGGCGAACGTGGTGGTGGAAGACCGGTTTTTCTCGAGACAATTGCGGGAAAGCCTCGGCAGTGCGATTGCCACCGGTGCGACCCTCGTTGCCCGCGAAGCATGGCGTCCACCTTTGCCGATGCGGATTGCAAACTGGCTTGCCTACGGCCTGGTTCGTTTGGTGATGGGGCTGAGCGGCTATGCGCGCAGGATGGAATACGCGTGACGGGGTTTACAATTTTTAACAACCGTCCACCGTTGCACGCGCAATAATGAACACGCAGACTTGAGGACGAGGTTTGTTTCGTCCCCTGCAGTTCCTAGCCATGTTCTACGCGTTTTCTTGGCGCGCGGGCATCCCTAAAGGGATGCCCGTTTTCTTTTGCGGCTTCCGGCGCGTTCCATGGCAGCTCCGCGCAATTCCTGCTGCGTGCATTGCGCCAGCTACGAACGGGCCACCGCGGTCGCACAAATGAGATTCGCGCGGAACTTTGCTAACGCGTAGCGACAATCTCTTCGCCGTTGCTGCTCGCTACGCGGCTGCGCACCAGTTCCTCGACGAGCCATCTTGCGAGCGCGGGGCCAGTCCATCCGAAGCGGCGAGAGCCGTATTCCGCGTACAGCGGGGTACGCTGGAGATAGGCGGGCAGTTCCTGGAGATTCATTTTCCCGCGGTCGAGCAACGAGAACGCGAACATTGTCTTGAGTAGCGCGCGTACCATGCGCAGCTCGTCTGCCGCGAGCGCGTCGAGCCGCGAATAGGCGCGCTCCAGCGCTGCGTCCACTCCAGTGAACGGACGGCCGTGCCCGGGAATCACGATCTTCACGCCGAGCGCAGCGATCGTATCCAGGGTCCCGCGCGTGGCGGCGAGCCGGATTGCCCGATCCGCGTCCGGGAGTAGCACGCCAAAGCCGTTCTCCCAGAGCGCATCGCCGGAAATCAGAATTCCTTCCTCATCGCAGAAGAACATCAGCGCATGCATGTCGTGACCGGGTGCGGCGAGCGCGCGCCAGTTCAGGTTTCCCCAGTCGAAGTCCGCATCGGGCACAATGGTGCCGTGGAACGCGAAGCGCTCGCAGCGCTGGTCGGCATAGGCGAGCCAGAGCGCCGTCTCGTCCCAGCTTTCGATCGCCGGCACCTCGCCTGCCGGTATGTGCAGCTCGCATCGGTATTTCCGCTGAAGCAGCGCATTGCCGCCCATGTGATCGGAGTGGCAATGCGTATTGACGAGCAGGTCGACTCCGCTCTCGCCGACCGCGGTCTTGCTTTGCAGCCTGCGCAAGGTCTCGCCGGCGTCGCGGCCGTAGCCGCTGTCTACCAGGATCGTCGCGTCGCGGCCCAGCAGCACGACCTGGTTCGAATTCAGCCAGTCGCGGACAACGACGCGGATTTGCGGTGGCAGGTAGACGGCCAAAATGGTTCCCGGTGGTGAACGAAAGACTGCAGTGGTGATTCTCCGTGTCGCGTCGTTGCCGTTTTCAAGCCGGGCGGATATGCCATCGCGGCGGACGAATCTGCGAGTCCTATTATAGGGACCGGTACGCTCGATGACGGCGCCGCGGGGGGAACGGAAGTTCCAGATGAAGGCAAGGAACCCGCGCCGGGGTAGAATCCGTTCGTCGATTCATGCTCGTAGTCTCCTTGCAGACGTGGCCCACGACGCGCGCCACGGCGCGCCCACAATGAACCCATCCGTCCAGAAGTCGTTTCCAGGCCGCGGGGAGTGGCGTGTCGTCGGCATGCTGCTGCCCTATCTCCTGGAATTCCGCTGGCGGGTGGCGATCGCGCTGCTGTTCTTGGTAACCGCCAAGCTTGCCAACGTCGCGGTGCCGCTCGTAATGAAGGCGATTGTCGACCGGCTGGAAGGCACGCAGCAGGTGATGGCGGTGCCGATCGCGATGCTGGTGATGTACGGCGCGCTGCGTCTTTCGACGACGCTGTTCGCCGAGCTGCGCGACGTGGTGTTCGTGCGCGTGACGCGGCGCGCGATCCGGCGTGTGGCGCTGCAGGTCTTTCGCCATCTGCACAGCTTGAGCCTGCGCTTCCATCTGGAACGCCAGACGGGCGGCATGTCGCGCGACATTGAGCGCGGCACCCGCGGCATCTCCCAGCTGCTGTCCTACATGCTGTTTTCGATCATCCCGGTGGTCCTGGAATTCAGTCTGGTAGCGGCGGTATTGCTCGCCAAGTTCGACTGGAGTTTCACCGCGGTGACCTTTGCCGCCGTTGCGATCTATCTGGGCTTCACCATCCTCATCACCGAATGGCGAATCGGCATTCAGCGTCGCGCCAACGAGATGGACTCGAGGGCCAATACCCGGGCGGTGGACAGCCTGCTCAACTACGAGACGGTCAAGTATTTCAACAACGAGGAGTTCGAGGCGCGGCGCTACGACGAGAATCTGCGCAAGTACGAGACCGCCGAGGTGCAGCGGGAAATGTCCCTGGGGCTGCTGAACAGCGGCCAGAGCGCAATCATCGCCGTTGCGGTCACCATCCTCATGATCTTCGCGGCGCAGGGCGTGGCGGCAAAAGCGCTCACGCTGGGCGATCTGGTACTCGTCAACGGCCTGCTGATCCAGCTCTATATCCCGCTCAACTTCCTGGGCATGGTGTATCGCGAGATCAAGCAGTCGCTGATCGACATGGACCGCATGTTTCGCCTGCTCTCCGAGCACCGCGAGGTGGAAGACAAGCCGGGGGCGCCGGCGCTGGATGTGCGCGATTCCTCGGTGCGCTTCGAGCACGTGGACTTCAGCTACGAGCCGCGGCGGCAGATCCTTTTCGACGTGAGCTTCGAGATCCCTGCCGGCAAGACGGTCGCGGTGGTCGGCGCGAGCGGCTCGGGCAAGTCGACGATCGCCCGGCTGCTGTTCCGGTTCTACGATGTATCCGGCGGCCGCATCGCAATCGGCGGACAGGAGATACGCGACGTGACCCAGAAAAGCCTGCGCGCCGCGATTGGGATCGTTCCCCAGGACACCGTGCTGTTCAACGACACGATCTTCTACAACATCGCCTATGGCCGACCGGAGGCGGGTCGCGAAGAGGTGATGGCAGCCGCGCGCGCGGCACATATTCACGAGTTCATATCGAGCCTGCCCGACGGCTATGAGACGACGGTCGGAGAGAGAGGGCTCAAGCTTTCCGGCGGAGAAAAACAGCGGGTCGCAATCGCACGCGCGATCCTCAAGAGCCCACAGATACTGATCTTTGACGAGGCGACTTCCGCGCTCGACTCCCGCTCCGAGAAGGCGATTCAAGCAGAACTGGAGCGCATCGCCGCGGAGCGGACCACGCTGATCATCGCCCATCGCCTTTCCACCGTCGTCCACGCGGACCAGATCTTGGTGCTGGATCGCGGCTGGATCGTGGAGCGGGGCGGGCACCGTGAACTGCTCAGCCGAGGCGGCGCCTACGCGAATATGTGGTCGCTGCAGCAGCAAGAGGAAGCGCAGAAGGAGTTCGCGGATCGACGGCAACGAGCGAAAAGCCTTGAGACTTAAGTAGGCATGTATATTCAATGCGTTATCATGTGAACTCACACGATTTCTCCAAATCTTTCCTTAGCCTCTGATTTTTGCTATTTTATCGTCACAAGGGGATCTTGCCTGGGAGGCGAGTACCGGGTCGAGCGGCCAGCAGCCGGGCTGTGATGGGGTGAGCGTGAATATGACGTTTACCCATTCTCGTTTCGAACGGATAGCCAAGTACTTCGATGCGTCGATACTCTTTCTGCGCCTTGATCTGCGCCGCGCTGTGCGGCGGGCTCGTCTTGACGGCCGCATGGGCCGACGACGGCGCAGCTCATCCCCAGCAGGTCAATCTGCGTCTGAGATCCGGCGCAGTGCTGGTCCTTGACCAGGAAAGTGGCGAGACGCTCTACGGCAAGAATACCGATCAGGTCATGCCGATCGCGTCGATCACCAAACTGATGACCGCCGTAGTGATCCTTGATTCGGGCGTGCCGCTGCTGGACCCCGTCACCGTCGACCGTGCCGACGTCGACCGCAAAAAAGGCTCGCGCTCCAAACTTCAGGTGGGCACCACGCTGATGCGGGCGGAGTTGCTCAAGCTTGCGTTGATGGCGTCGGAGAACCGCGCCGCAGCGGCGCTGGCGCGCACTTTCCCGGGCGGCACGGAAGTCTTCGTCGAGGCGATGAACCAGAAGGCAGCGGAACTGGGAATGAAGGACAGCCGCTTTCTGGATCCGACTGGCCTCAATCCTGGCAACGTGTCTACCGCCGACGACCTCGCAAAGCTGGTTGCTGCGGCCCACGACTACCCGCTGATCCGCGAATACACCACTACAGAGTCGTTTCGAATCGAATCCACCGAGCGCCGCCGGCACCGTGTCCTGCGTTTCGTGAACTCCAACCGGCTCATCCGCAGCGCGAGCTGGGACATCGAGCTGTCCAAGACCGGCTATATCAGCGAGGCGGGCCGTTGTCTGGTGATGCACGCACGCATCGCCGACAAACCGCTCATCATCGTGCTGCTCGATTCCTGGGGAAAGATGACGCGGATCGGCGACGCGAATCGCATCAGGCGCTGGATTGAGTCGGAGCTCATGCGGCGCGACCGCATCCGTTCCTAGCCCTAGTTTTTCAAGCCGCTCGCGCGCCGGTGCCTCGATAGCCGATCGCCCGGGAAATGGCGTCCGCTGTTTCCTTGACCAGCGGCCCCCAGGCCTTGTCGAGACGGTTCGATGGGGCAGACACCGAAAGCCCCGCCACTAGCCGGCCCTCGTCGTCGTGGATGCCCGCACCGATGCAGGACACCCCCTTTTCCGCTTCTTCGTTGTCGAAGGCGTATCCGAGCTTGCGAATGCGCTCCAGCTCGCGACCAAGAGAGACGACGTCCCGTAGCGTGTTCTTGGTGTACACGGGCAGTCTGGTGCGGGTGGCGTATTCCTGCCACTTTTCCGCGCCGTCCTCGAGGAGGAATAACTTGCCGACCGCCGTGATGTGCAGCGGCGCGCGCGCGCCGATCAGATGAACCACGCGCATCGCCGAATGATCGGAGTGGATGCGCTCGACATAGACCATCTCGTCGCCCTGACGTACAGAGAGATTCACGGTTTCATGCAGCCCGTCGTGCAACTGGCGCATGAACGGCAGCGCTTCCTCGCGCAAATTGATGCGCGACTTCACCAGGTTGCCAAGCTCGAGCAGGCGTATTCCCAGCCGATAGGTGCCGGGCTCGACCCGGTCCACCATGCGATATTCGACCAGCACGTTGAGAATACGGTGCGCGGTGGAGGGATGTAGCCCGGTGGTGCCCGCCAGCCGCTTCAGATTCACCGGCTCCGCCGAGTGCGCCAGCGCGTCGAGCAGATCCATCATTCGCTCAATGACCTGGATTGAAGTCTTGCCGTTGCTCTCCGCCATGGACGTACCTATCTTGAAACCCCATTGTGCAATGCAGAAATAGTAGCCGAGGCACCGCACCGAAACAACCTTTCGGGCTTCCGGAAATGGCAGCAGGAAGGCGTGCTGCGGGGCGAAAAGCCCATGTGCTAACATGCGCGCCTTGTTGCGCCGCATGGCCACGATCGCCTCGGGACAACTGCCGCACGGTCCGCCCCCGTAACGCCGTACCCGCGCGGCAACCGTTGACCCCCTTACCAATGGGCCGAGTAGAACAATGCGAGTGGGGCTTTTCGTCACCTGTCTTGCCGACCTGATGCGACCGAGCATAGGGCTTGCGGCGCTGAAGCTTCTGGACCAGGCAGGCTGCGAGGTCATCGTGCCGGCCCTCCAAACCTGTTGCGGTCAACCCGGATACAACTCCGGCGACCGTGCATCGGCGCAGGCGCTCGCCAGGAAACTGCTGTCCGAGTTCGAAGACTGCGACTACGTTGTCGTTCCTTCCGGCTCCTGCGGCGGCATGATTCGCGTCCACTATCCGGAGCTGCTGTCCGAATTCTCCGAGCTGAGAGGCCGCGTCGAACGCCTGGCGCAGAAGACCCGCGAGCTCACGGACTTCCTTGTCAACGTGGTCGGGCTCGAAAACGTGCCGGGCCGTTTCGAGGGCACGATCACCTATCACGATTCCTGCTCGGGACTGCGTGAGATGGGCGTGAAGGTCCAGCCGCGCACACTGCTCGAAAAGGTCGCCGGGCTGAAGATCAAGGAGATGGAGGAGCCGGAGCAGTGCTGCGGCTTCGGTGGCACCTTCTCGGTCAAGTTCGGCGACATTTCCGCGCGTATCGCCGACCTCAAATGCGCGGACGTCGACCGGACCGGCGCCGACGCGCTGGTGCTGGGGGATCTCGGCTGCATGCTGAACATCGAGGGGCGGTTGCGCCGGCGTGGCAACTTGCGGACCAGGGTATTGCACGTAGCCGAGGTGCTGGCCGGAATGACCGAGGAAGAGATCGAATGACCCGCTAGACGCACGCGTCGGGGCGCCGGATCGTGGTGCGCGCAAGGCGCGCTTCTTGTCTACGGTGTCTCGTACTTCGCGCCTGCTGCGTATGCCTATGCAGATTACGTCCCAACATTTCAAGGAAGCCGCCTCGCGCAAGCTTGCCGACGCCAAGCTGCAAAAGGCGCTCGCCAGCGCCAGAGGGCGGCTGGTGACGGCCCGCGCCGGCTCCGTTCTCGAGCTGGACAACTTCGAGGAGATCCGCGATGCCGCGGCGCGCATCCGCGATCACGGGCTCGAATATCTGGATCTATACCTGGAAAAATGGGAGAAGAACGCCGAGGCCGCCGGTACCATCGTGCACTGGGCGGAGTCTGCCGAAGAAGTAAACCGGCTCGTGCTCGACATTGCGCGCCGACATACCGTGAAGAAAATCATCAAATCAAAATCCATGCTCGGCGAGGAGACCGGCCTCAATGAATACCTCGAGCGCGGCGGCGTACGGGTCGTGGAAACCGACCTCGGCGAATACATCATTCAGCAGGCGGGAGACTATCCGTCCCACATCATCGCGCCGGCGGTGCACAAGTCCAAGGACGAGATCGCCGACCTGTTCGCGGAGAAGCACGGACGGCCGCGCCTGCACGACATACCCGCGCTCACCCATGAGGCGCGCGACATGCTCCGCGCGCATTTCCTGAGCGCGGACATGGGCGTCACCGGCGCCAACTTTCTGGTCGCCGAGACCGGTTCGACCATGATCGTCACCAACGAGGGCAACGGGCGCATGACGACCACGCTGCCGCGCGTGCACGTGGCGATCGCCGGCATCGAGAAGATCATCCCGACGCTGGAGGACGTGGCACTGGTGCTGCGGCTGCTCACCCGTTCCGCGACCGGACAGTCGATCAGCAACTACCTGTCTTTCACGACCGGACCGAAGCGGTCGGGGGACAAGGACGGCCCCGGGGAGTTTCATGTCATCGTCGTCGACATCGGGCGCTCGCGGGTGCTGGGCTCGGAGCTGCGCGAAGCGCTGCGCTGCATCCGCTGCGGCGCGTGCATGAATCACTGCCCGGTCTATCAGAACGTCGGCGGTCACGCCTATGGCTGGGTATATCCGGGACCCATCGGCTCGGTGCTGACGCCCGCCTACGTTGGGCTGGAGAACGCGCTCGATCTGCCGAATGCCTCGACGTTGTGCAACCAGTGCGGCGTCGCCTGCCCGGTCAAGATTCCTTTGCCGGACCTGATGCGCAAACTGCGCGAGGAGCAAGCGAAACGCAGGCTTCGGCCCGTCGCAGAGCGCTGGGGGCTGCGGCTGTGGGCTTGGGCAGCCACCCGGCCGGCGGTCTACTCGCTGCTGACCAGGGTCGGCGCGCGGGCGGGCAGGTTGCTCGGCGGCCGGGACCGGCTGTTGCACCGCTTGCCGGCCAGTGGCGCGGAATGGACCAGAGGGCGCGATTTTCCCGCGCCGAGGGGAAGGACTTTTCGCGAAATTTACGCGGCACGAAAGCGCCGAGCTTGAGCGACGCAACAGTGCAACCGAGCAGCGTGAGACCGGAGCGGATCCTTTTTCTCGTGGTTCGTCACACTGAAAAAGGGTCTTGTCTCGCGCCTCGTGCCCGGGGTGTCGTGTCCGATGCATAAAATCGTATTCCTCGATCGCGCCATCCTGCCGACGCCGCTGCGGCGGCCGGCGTTCCCGCACGAATGGATCGAGTATCGATCCACGCGCGAAGAGGATCTCGAGCCACGGCTTGCCGGCGCGACCATCGTGATCTCGAGCAAGATCCCGCTGCGCGCAGCCATGCTCGCCAAGTATCCCGCAATCCGTTTCATCGCAGTAGCGGGAACTGGCGTCGACGTTTTCGACATCGACTACTGCCGCGCCAACGGGATTGCGGTATCCAACGTTCGGGGCTACGCGGCCCATACCGTCCCCGAGCATACGTTCGCCTTGATCCTCGCGTTGCGCAGGAACCTGATTGCGTACCGGTACGACGTGGAGGCGGGGCTTTGGCAGCAGGCGGAGCCGTTCTGCCTGCTGACCCGCTCCATTGCGGACTTGCATGGCTCGACGATCGGAATCGTGGGTGAAGGCGCGATCGGGCAGGGCACTGCCCGGATCGCGCGCGGCTTTGGCATGCGCGTGGTCTTCGCCGACCACGACGGCCCAAAGACCGGCGAAGGGCCGTTCGCGCCGTTGTCCGGGCTGCTCGAGCGGTCGGACGTGGTGGCATTGCATTGCCCGCTGAACGAGCGCACCCGCAATCTCATCGGCCGTCGCGAGCTGCGCTCGATGAAGAAGAGTGCGTTGCTGATCAACGCCGCCCGGGGCGGCCTGGTCGACGAAGCCGCGCTCGCGCAAGCGCTTACCGACGGATGGATCGCCGGGGCGGGCGTGGACGTGCTCACGCAGGAGCCGCCGCGCCACGGCAATCCGTTGCTCGAACTGCGGCTGCCCAATCTGATCGTCACACCGCACGTGGCATGGGCCGGGGACAAGGCGCTCGAGGAATTCTCGGAGCAGTTGATTGGAAACATCGAGGCGTGGGTGGCGCAACGGCCGCGCAACCTGGTGACCTGAGCGGAATCGAGCGGAGTCGGAATGGAAGCGAGAGAAAACATCCTGCAGCGCATTCGTGCGGCGAATCGGCGCGCGGAGGAGCCTGCGCCCGAGGAACGCGAAGCAGTGCGTGCGCGGTTGCGCCTGCATGCGCGCGGTCCGCTGCCGGCAATTCCAGGCGAGTTGCTGGCGCGATTCAGGGAGCGCTGCGTCGCCATGACCTCGACGGTGGACGAGATCGGCAGTGTCGGCGATATTCCGCGCGCTGCGGCACGCTATCTGAGGGAGCGCAATCTGCCGCTGCAGGGCGCGTGCTGGCCCGAGTTCGGAACGTTGGACTGGACCGGGGCGGGGCTGCGGATGGAGGCGCGGCCCGCGAACGGCGAGGACAAAGTGGGCGTTACCGGCGCCTACTGCGCGCTCGCGGAGACCGGCACGCTGATGCTGCTGTCGGGAGAGGACTCGCACGCCACGACCAGCCTGCTGCCCGAAACACATATCGCGGTAGTGCCGGTTGCGCGCATCGTGCGCGCGATGGAGGACGGCTGGGACTTGCTGCGAAGAGAGCGCGGCACGCTGCCACGACAGGTCAATTTCGTCTCCGGCCCCTCGCGCACCGCGGATATCGAGATGACCCTGGTCATGGGAGCGCATGGGCCTTTTCGAGTCCACGTCATCCTGCTCAACGGCTGAGCGATTAGCCAATAGAATCCGGCATCGCGACCGGCAAACCCTCCCCCAGCAAGGAACAAACTCCAATAGGCATGCGAACCGTATGCTGATCCATACTCCGCGTCTGCGCCTGCTGACCTGCCAACTCCCGCATCTCGAGGCGATCGTGCGAGAACCGAAAACTCTCGGTCCTCTGCTCGGCGTTTGCATTCCGGACGGATGGCCCATGCACCCGGAAGCGTACGCGTCCGCCATGGCCATGCTGAAGGCCAATCCGTTGCTCGCTTACTCGGGCTGGTGGCTGTACCTGTTCCTCGATCCGGAACGCAGGGCGCTCGTCGGCTGCGGCGGCTTCAAGGGCGGTCCGACGACAGAAGGCGTGGTCGAAGTGGGATGCGAGATTGCCCCGGCGTACCGCGGGCGGGGACTTGCAACCGAAGCGGTGCTCGCGCTCGTGCGCTATGCATTTACCCGACCTTGCGTAATGGCGGTGGAGGCACACTCTCTGGCCGGGCGCAACGCGCAGGCACGCGTTCTGGAGAAAGCCGGTTTCGGGAAGGTGGCGCGCAACAACGACCGGCGTAATGGAGTGTGGCGCTGGCGCATCACTCTCGATGCCTATCTCGGCGCGCAACGCAGGGCAGGGTGACGCGGTTTCGCCTACCGGACCTTGCAAGCGGCGGCAAATCTTTTGACCGCGTTCGAGTCCGGCGATTAGACTAGGACCGTCGCCGCTGCAAGAATGCAACAACAAATCCCGTATGCAAGAAGAAGTCCTGCGGCCAGCGAACTTCCACCGGCGCGCGCTCGGGGTGTTCCTCTACTAGAGTCGATCCCATGCAAGAAGGCAGCTTCCTGCCGAGTTTTCCGCTTGCTGGCGCGCCGCTCGTATTGTTCGGCTTCGCGGTGCTGTGCGCGCTCGCCGTCGGTCATGCCGTGGTGCGCTACGTGCGCCTGCCCAGAATTACCGGTTTCGTGCTTGCCGGCCTGCTGTTGGGGCCGAGCGCGCTGAATGTCCTCGATGCCGGGCTCCTCGAGAACCTGCGGATCTTCGTCGATGTTTCGTTGGGGCTGATTCTGTTCGAGTTGGGGCGGAGGCTGGACATCGCCTGGTTCAAGCGCGATCGCTGGCTCGCCGCCAGCAGCGTCGCGGAAAGCCTGCTCGCCTTCCTGCTTGTCCTGGCGGTGCTGCGCTCTCTGGGCATCCCAGCGGTGTACGCCGCAACCGCTGCCGCGATCGCAATGGTGACATCCCCCGCGGTGATCATGATGGTCGTATCCGACGAGCGGGCGCAGGGTCCGTTCACCGAGCGGTTGCTGACGCTCACTGCCGCCAACAACGTGTTCGCCTTCCTGTTCGTCACGGTGCTGATCGGTTTCATCCACGCCGAACAGGCTCGAGGCTGGGTGAACGCGGTTGCGCACCCGCCGTATCTGCTGTTCGGCTCTCTTGCCCTGGGATACGCGGCATTCCGCGCGCTGCACATGCTCGCGCGCTGGCTGCCGCGCCAGGAATCGGTGCAGTTCGCTCTCGTCGTGGGACTTGCGGTAGTCACCGTGGGCGCCGCCAACGGCCTGAAGCTGTCGGTACTGATCGCGCTTCTTGCATTGGGGGTCTTCGTGCGCAATCTGGACCGGGAGCGCGACATTCTCGCCGTCGAGTTCGGGCCCGGGGCGCAGATTTTCTTTATCGTGCTGTTCGTGCTCTCCGGAGCAGGCATCGAAGTCAAGGAGCTGGCGGCGGGCGGTCTGCTCGGGCTGGCCGTCCTTGCCGCCCGCTTCGCAGGCAAGCTCGTCGGAATCGCAGCGTTCGGACCGCTGTCCGGCGTGGGATGGCGCAATTCAGCACTGCTCGCGCTCGCGATGAGCCCGATCTCCGCGGTGGCGCTGGTCATGATGCATGGTGCCGCGGATTTCTATCCGGAGTTCGGGGCGGCGCTACGATCGATCGTCGCCGCAATGGTGATCACGCTCGAGATCGTCGGGCCTCTGGCGACGCAATTCGCGCTCAAGCGCGCGGGTGAGACGCTCTCCCTGCCGGGGTAAAACGCATGTCGCTCGCGTTTTCCAGATCGGAGCAGTTCACCCTCGGCGTCGAGCTGGAACTCCAGATTCTGTCCACGCACGATTACAACCTGATGCGCGGTTCGCGCGAGCTGCTTGCGCTGCTGGACAAGGCCGGTCATCCCGGAGACGTGAAACCGGAGATCACCGAGAGCATGATCGAGATTTCGACCTCCGTTCATCGGCGGTACGGGACGCTCGCGGCGGAGCTTGCCGCGATCCGCGACGCGGTGGTGCGACAGGCAAGACGGCTCAATCTGGCGCTCGCAGGCGGCGGGGCGCATCCCTTCCAGCGCTGGAGCGAACAGCGCATTTTCCCACGCGAGCGCTTCTTCCAGCTGCACGAACTCTACGGCTATCTCGCCAAGCAGTTCACCGTTTTCGGACAGCACATTCACATCGGCGTGGACGGAGGCGACGAGGCGGTACTGTTGACCCATCTCATGGCGCGCTATATCCCCCATTTCATCGCGCTGTCGGCGTCCTCGCCGTTTTTCCAGGGCGTGGACACCTCTTTCGATTCATCGCGGCTGAACAGTATCAGTGCCTTTCCTCTCTCCGGAACCATGCCCTTCGTGCGCACCTGGGACGAGTTCAACGCGTACTTCGACGAGATGCACGATCTCGGCGTGGTGGAGAGCATGAAGGACTTCTACTGGGACATCCGCCCGAAGCCCGAGTACGGCACGATAGAAATCCGTGTTTGCGACACGCCTCTCACGGTGGAGCGGGCCGCCGCGCTCGCCGCCTACGCGCAGACGCTCGCGGCCCACCTCATGACGGTTCGGCCGCAGCTGCCATCGCAGGACATCTACCGCGTCTACAGCTTCAACCGCTTCTCGGCCTGCCGCTTCGGGCTCGAAGGCGGGCTGATCGATGCCTACGCGCGCGGCCGCTGCAGCCTCAAGCAGGATATCGCCGCCACCCTCGTCGAGATCTCGCCCCGGGCCGAGGAGCTCGGCACGGTGCGGGCGCTGAATCAGATTCAGGCAGTGCTCGACAGCGACGCGAACGATGCGACGTGGCTGCGCGATATGTTCAAGGCGACCGGCTCGCTCATGAATACCGTGCGGCACGCGGCCGACCTGTGGGCGGGAACCGGCGCCCTGCAGCGCAAATGAAATCGCCGGCGATGGGCATTCGTGCAAGCGCGTAGCGTTACGCGGCGCGCCGGCATTCCGACGCCGAGCGGCTACGCCGCGGTCCCGATCATGCGACCGCGAAAGATGCGCAACCGGCGCGGCTCCGGCAGGAAATTCGATTCCGACGTTGCCGCGCAGGGCGACGCGCCGTTATCATCCGAAACTATTCCGGGGAGGATGCCGTGACCGCGCTCGTGCTGATGGTATCGGCCGGGCTGCTCGGGCCCTTCCCTGGCGTGACGGACCCGCATCGGCTGGCGCGGGGCTGGCGTTGCGGCCGGGCATCCGCGCGTCTGTCTTGGAGTTCACTGTCGCGAGCGTTCGACGCCGCGATGCCCGGCGTGTCGGTCGGCAACGCGATCGGCGGGAACAACTTCAACCTCGGCCGCATCCTCGGGTCGGCTTCCGCGTCACGACCGCTCGACGTGCCCGACGCGGGGCTAGGGGAGTCCGCGGCGTTGCGGGTGATCGACGGGGCTGCTCGCCCCGTCATGGCTCACAGCATGCGCGGGACGCGGCCCGAAGGCCTGCTCCGGGCAGTCGCATGCCTCGGCGCGATCGCACTGGCGCTGCGCCCTTGAGTCTGGGGAATCGATGAAATCCGCAACAGCGACAAGAATAGCGTGGGCCGCGCCTGCGGCCGCATTCGTCGGCGCGCTGCCCTTCCCGGAAGTCGCTCGCGCAGCAGGCGGCGCGGACACGGGGCACGCCGCTACCCTGTTCCTCTGGATCGCAATCATCCTGCTCGCGGCGAAGATCGGCTGCCTGGTGGACCGCTTTCGCCAGCCGATGGTGCTCGGCGAACTGGTGATGGGCATCGTTCTCGGCAATCTCGCGCTTGTGGGCGTCGATTGGCTCGAGCCGATCGCCTCCGACCAGACCATCGGCTTTCTCGCCGAGCTGGGCGTGGTGATCCTGCTGTTCCAGATCGGGCTGGAATCTAGCGTGGACGCGATGTTGAAGGTCGGGTTGCGCGCATTTACGGTTGCAGTGATCGGCGTGGTCTGCCCGTTCGTCCTCGGAACTTGGCTGATCGGACCATGGCTGCTGCCCGGCATGTCCTTCGGTGCCTACCTTTTCCTGGGCGCAACGCTGACCGCCACCTCGGTCGGGATCACCGGCCGTGTGTTCCGCGACCTCGGCCGCATCCAGATGCCGGCCGCGCAAATCGTGCTCGGCGCCGCGGTGATCGACGACGTGCTGGGCCTGGTCATCCTCGCGGTAGTATCGGCGATCGTGACCACCGGCTCGCTGGATGCGGTGGGTGTGCTTGGGATTCTGGCGAAGGCGGTTGCTTTCCTGGTCGGCGCGCTGCTGATCGGCCGCGCGCTTGCACCGAGGATCTCGACGATCTTTGCGCGCATCTACACCGGCGTGGGCATGAAATTCACGGTCGTGGTTTGCACCTGCCTGATGTTTGCTTTCCTCGCCCAGCGCATGGATTTGGCACCGATCGTGGGCGCATTCGCGGCAGGCCTCGTACTGGACGAGGTGCAGTTCCGTGAATTCGAGCGACCGGAATTCGAGCGTGAAATGCGTTCTGCGCTCGACGGCGCCGAAACGCAGGTACGCGCGCGGATGGACGCGGTGCTCGCCCGCCATGGCGGAAAGCACATCGAGCATCTCGTCGAGCCGCTCGGGCATTTCCTGGTGCCGTTTTTCTTCGTCGTGACCGGCATGCAGGTCAAACTAGGACTGCTTGGCAACCTGCATGCGCTGGCGGTTGCCGCAGCGCTGACTGCGGCCGCGGTCGCCGGGAAGCTCGTCGCCGGGCTGGCCGGAGGGCGCGGAAACGGCTGGCTGGTGGGCTGGGGCATGGTGCCGCGCGGCGAAGTGGGACTGATCTTCGCGGCAGTGGGCCGCGGCCTCGGAGTGGTGACCGACGAGGAGTTTTCGGTCATCGTGATCATGGTGATTCTGTCCACGTTGATCACGCCGCCGATCCTGTCCCGGCTGATCCGGCGCGCGGCGGCAGCGTGACACGCTCGGCAAAGGAAGGAGAATGGACAAGAAGGTGCTGGTGACGCGCGAAGTGTTTGACGAAACCATCGAGGAGCTGAAACGGCATTTCGAGGTCGAGTCCAATCAATCCGACAGGCTCTTCAGCCGCGACGAGCTGATCGCACGCCTGCAATGCAAGGACGGTGTGCAGACCGCCTCCAGCGAACGCATCGACGGCGAGCTGCTCGACCGCTGCCCGACGGTTCGCGCCGTATGCAACACCGCCGTGGGCTTCAACAATATCGACGTTGAGGCCTGCACCAGGCGCGGCGTAATGGTGACCAACACACCCGGCGTGCTCACCGAGAGCGTGGCGGATTATTCGATGGCGATGATCCTCGCGACCTGCCGCCGGATGACGGAGGGAGAGCAGCAGCTGCGCGCCGGCGAGTGGAAGGGCACCTATCTGAAGCACATGCTCGGCCACGATGTGCACCACGCCACCCTGGGCATCTTCGGCCTCGGCCGTATCGGCCAGGCGATCGCCAGGCGTGCGCGGGGGTTCGACATGCAGATCCTGTATCACAACCGCAGCCGCGCCGCACCCGAGGTGGAGAGATCGCTGGGCGTGATCTACGTGTCCAAGGACGAACTGCTCAGGCGCGCCGACATCGTGCTGCTGATCCTGCCGTACACCCCGGAGACGCATCACTTTATCGGCGCGAAGGAACTGGCGAGCATGAAGCCCAGCGCGGTGCTGGTAAACATGGCGCGCGGCGGCATCGTGGACGATGCGGCGCTGATTGAGGCGCTCGGAAACGAGACGATCTGGGCGGCGGGTCTAGACGTCTACGAGAACGAACCGAAGCTCCATCCCGGATTTCTGCGGCTGAAAAACGTGGTGCTCTCGCCGCACATCGCGAGCGCAACGGAAGCGACCCGTCGCGCGATGGCGATGACCGCGGCAAAGAATCTCGTCGCGGCGCTGAGCGGACAGGTGCCGCCAAACCTGCTCAATCCGGATTACAGGAATTACTTGAAAAAGTAGAACGCCACAGCGGACACGGACCAGAGCGCAGGAGGCATTGCGTCCGCCGTTTACTTCGTGTCTGCTTCCTGCTTTTCGTGCGGAAGGCGTTTTCGGCGGCTGGGGAGATCGTATGACGGAACTCTACAAACTGAGTCTGCGCGAAGTTGTACAACGCATTCGTTCGGGACTGCTCAGGCCCAGCGATTACATGAACAGCCTGCTGGCGCGTATCGAGCGGCTCGAAAAAGTGGTGCAGGCCTGGCAGTGGCTCGACGGCGGGCGGGCGCGGGAGCTTGCGAGCCGCGCTGACGGTGCGGACTCGCACTGGCGTGCGGCCCATCCGCTGCACGGCGTGCCGGTCGGCGTGAAGGACAACTTCTATACCGCCGGCATTCCCACCGAGATGGGCTGCAGGCTTTATGCGGGCTACACGCCCTCCGAGTCCGCCGATCTGGTGAAGCGTCTCGACAGTGCGGGTGCGATCCTGATGGGAAAAACCGTGACCACCGAGGCCGCATTCATGGTGCCGGCGAAGACGCACAATCCCTGGGACGCCAAGCACACGCCAGGCGGCTCCTCGAGCGGCTCCGCCGCAGCGGTGGCGGCGGGATTCGTGCCAGCGGCGCTCGGCACGCAGACCAATGGATCGGTGATCCGTCCGGCTGCGTTCTGCGGCGTGGTCGGCTACAAGCCGAGCCAAGGCATGCTCTCGGCGCGGGGTGCGATGCCGTTCTCGCATTCTCTGGACCAGCCCGGCGTGTTTGCCCGCAATGTCGGCGACGCGGCATTCATGGCGTCCTGTCTGACCGTGCATCGCGCCGCGATCGCGCCGGAGGTAACCCTGTTTAGAAGCGGGCCAAAGCTCGCGGCGGTGCGTTCTCCGGTGTGGTATCTGGCGCAGCCCGAGCAACGCGCCCAATTTGAGGCCGACATCGCGCGCCTGCGCGAGGCGGGCGCGTCGGTCGACCTGCTCGAGATCGCAATTGAATTCGATCAAGCGCACAGGATTCACCGCATCATCATGCTTTTTGAGGCTGCCCGCGCGGCGCGCAAGGTGCGTGCCCAGTACCGTGGCTATTTTTCCGACTACCTGAACGACGCGCTCGACGAAGGCGAAAGGATCGCGGACGCGGAATACCGCGACGCAATGAAGCTGCGCACGCAACTGCAGCATAGCCTTGCGCACTTCTTCGATCGTGGCTATTCCGCAATCGTCACGCCGCCGGCGCCAGGCGAGGCGCCGGCGACGCTGGAAAACACCGGCGATCCGCGATTCTGCAGCATCTGGACCCTGACAGGCGCGCCTGCGATCACGATCCCGACCGGCAAGGGACCGAACGGTTTGCCGCTCGGCCTGCAACTCGTCGGCGCGACCGAGGAGGAGAACTACTTGCTCGCCACCGCGGCTTGGTGCGAAAAGTACTCGCCCTTCCTTGGGCTCGTTTGAAGCGCTGCCTTATTCCAGAGACACGGAGAGAATCAGGGGCTCGAAATAACCGTCTGGCGGGTCCGAGGCAGCGGTGTGGCTGCCCGTTGGCATCCTTTTGGACCAATCCAGGTTGCTATTTCCCCTCCGTGTCTCAGTGGGCGGATCCAGTTTCCTTAGGAGCAATTCGTGAAAGTCGGATTCGTCGACCGGGAATCATGAGCCGGCCGATGCCTTTGAAGGTGACGAAAGCTGGCCATGCGATGCGGGTGTGGGCACGGAGGGTGGAGAAGAACCGGCGTCGATATGGTCGATATGGTCGACGCACCGGTGTCGGGCACGGATGCCGGCACGGCGTTCGCTGCGCAGGCCTTCAGTGTGTCGATGGGCCGCGGGGGGCACGCGCCGGGATTCGGCGGCGATGCTGAAAATGCCGGGGACATGAATCCTGCGAACGTGGCGATCCGCAAAACAGGCGTTCGTTAGGCGCCTGTCTCGCCAAAGGAATTTTCTATGTATATCAAATATGACAAAAACATTTCAATTTTATGACTATTGCGAGATTCGCTTCCCTGTGAGACTGTGCGTCTGCCTGTGATGTCTCTGGCATAAAGTTCGTCGCAGGCGTCAATCGATCAAATAAGCAGACAATTCATAGGGGGAGATTCATGAGGAATTCCGCGTGTATTGCTTTGTTCAGCACATTCTGGGCTGTGTGCCTCGTTGCGGCGCCCGCGACGGCGCAGACGCTCAAGGGGCCGGTCAATGATAAGCCCCTGCAGGAGAAATGGGCCCCCACCAAGTGGGGCGCCGACGACAAGGCCGGTAGCGCGAATCACACCAAGAATTCGGCCAATATCAAACGCGCCTTGTCGGTAGTCAAGCAGTTCAAGGCGATGACGATCGGCAAGTACTACCACCGCGAAATTCCGGCGTTCGGAGCCCGGAGCTGGCAGTTGAGCATCCCCGGGACACCCACAGGCGGCCCGTTCGGCAAGAACGCGCTGATCTATCACGATGAACTGGTAACCACCGAAATCGGCCAGATCGGCACCCAGTTCGACGGTCCCGGCCACATCGGCGTGAACACCTCAAAGGGCCCGTTCATGTACAACGGCCGCATCACCTGGGACTCGTACGAGCGTGGTGCCGGCGGGCGCGTGCTGGGCATGGGTCCGTTGGGCGTAGAGCATGTGGGCGAACTTGGTTTTGTCTGCCGCAGCGTCCTGCTGGACGCGGTCGCATACCGCAAATCCCAGGGCAAGCTGTCCGCCTCCGCGGAGATGCTGCCGATCCCGAAAAAGCCGGGTGATATCGGCGTTGTTACGGCCGACGACGTCAAAGGCATGCTCAAAGCCGAAGGTCTGGGCGACATCCAAGCGGGAGACTGTGTATTCCTTCATACCGGTCAGGGCAACACCTGGAGCAACGACAAATACAAGTCGATGACCTCCGAGCAACGCGCCGCGGCCCGCGCCATCTGGAGCCAGGGAGAACCCGGATTCGGCGTTGGCGCTTGCGAGTATATGGCGTCCAAGGACATCGCAATGACTGGCGGAGACACCTCCGCGAATGATGCTCAGCCTAGTGGCGACGAGGATGGATACGCCGTGCCCTGCCACACCGAGATGCAGACCCGGCGCGGGATCTGGAACATCGAGAATATCGATACCAAGTCTCTGGTCGACGCCGGGGTGCACGAGTTTGCTTTTGTCTGGGCACCGCTGCGGATCATCGGCGCCACCGGTTCTCCCGGAAATCCGGTCGCGCTCTATTGATTAGATTGCAACACCCCCACGAGCTGTTCTTCTCCAAGACGCTCGAAGGCCGCTTTTCGAAGCGGCCTTTTTTTGGCCCGGCGAGAGGCAACGTCGTCGAGCAAGACGTCGATTCCGTCACAGGTTCCGGTGGATGCGGTCTGGATTTCACGCCGCGTTCCCGCTACACGCCCACAATGCGCTCGTTCTCTTCCGAAACCTGGATCAGGGCATCATCCGATGCAATCCGGTGCCGCGAATCGTGCGCGCCGTCTCCTCGGTTGCGTTGAAGGCTGAGCCGTCTACGGCGTTTCGCCAGACCTGATCCTCGGCGTCAAACAATCGACTGGATTCGTCCGGCGCTCGGCTCCCCACCGGATAGCTGTGAATGAACTCCCGCTCCTGCGCCCAGAACTTGAGCACCGGGTCGACAATGCGCCATGCCCACTCGACTTCGTCGAAGCGGATGAACAGGGTCGCATCGCCACGGAACACGTCGAGCAGCAGTGCCTGGTAGGCATCGGAAGCAACCTCGTCCGAGCTTCGGTAGCCGGCGTCCGTCCGGATCAGGCGCGTGGACATGCCCAGGCCAGGCTGTTTGGCGTGGATCTCCATATGCATGCCCTCGCTCGGTTGCAGCGAGAGCAGGATCCAGTTCGATGCCATGTTCTCCAGCGGCGTCTCTCGGAACAGCTGCTGCGGGGGATGCCGCAGCCGGATCGCGATCAGCGTGAAAAGCTGCGTCAGGTGGTTCTGCAGCATGTCGCGCAGCGCGCCGGTCCTGTCGTAGTAATCGGCGCGGTTCTCGATGCCGGCCTGCTCGGCGGCGGTGATCTGCACGTGGTCGACGCAGTGGCGATTCCACAGCGGCTCAATGAGCGTGTTCGCGAGCCGGAAGACGAGCAGGTTCTGTACGGTTTCTTTACTCGGCCCGCTTGATCGCGAGATAGAAGACGAGGTTCGAGCAGTATCCGGTCTTGGGCCTGCCCAGTTCGTCGACCAGGCGCCGATAGCCGTCGTCGTCGCGGAGGTCGCTGTGCACGTAGCCGAACCGGGCGGCGAGCTTCGCGGCCAAAGCGGAATCCGGCGCCGAGGCGCGCCTGTGAGGTCGTCCTGATGTGGCCGTTCCAGTCCGCGTCATTCCATTCGCGCCGCGAAGGCGATGAAGGTGGTGACTTCCGGAATGTGGCCGGCCGCCTCGAGATGATAGAGCGCGGGAAGCAGCTTGGTTGTGGCGAGATGCCCGGTCGCGCCGAAGATCACGAAGCTGCAGGGTTGGGCCGGGTCGCTCAGGGTCAAGACGGGTCCTCGTCAATGGGCGGGCGAAGCAAGCCTACTCGCGGCGCAAGCATGGCTAAGGGAACTGCTCTCCGGCGAGGATTCCGGCTGGAGAGCGGACGGGGCAATTGTCCGTCCCGCCTGTCGCACGCTGGTTTAGAATTCGCGCTCAGCGCGGGCTTGCTCGCGCCGCAACTGTCTTCCAACCAGCCGATGCATCCATCCCAACCGGCACGCGCAGCCGCCGTGTCCGGGACCAAGGTGCTCTCGCAACACCTCCAGGAATGCCTGCTCCGCGACCGTTTCCGTCTGCAGCGCAGGCTGAGGGAGGCGCGCGAGCCGCAGGCCCTGGAGGCGCTCGCCGCCGAGATCGAGGCGTCCCGCGCCGCGGTCGCGCGGCGCCGGTCGCGCATTCCTAGGATCGCCTATCCCGAGCAGTTGCCGGTCAGCGGCAAGCGCAACGAAATCGCGCGCGCGATCGAGGCCAGCCAGGTTGTCATCGTCTGCGGTGAGACAGGCTCGGGCAAGACCACACAGCTGCCGAAGATCTGTCTCGACATCGGCCGTGGCGTCTTCGGCATGGTCGGCCATACCCAGCCGCGGCGCATCGCGGCGCGCGCGGTGGCGAACCGCATTGCGCATGAGCTTTCCTCCCCGCTCGGCGACTTGGTCGGTTTCCAGGTTCGCTTTACGGACAAGTCCAGCCCGGACAACCTGATCAAGGTGATGACCGACGGCATCCTGCTTGCCGAGACCCAGTTGGACAGATTCCTCGATGCCTACGACACGCTGATCGTCGATGAGGCGCACGAGCGCAGCCTGAACATCGATTTCCTGCTCGGCTACGTGAAGCAGCTCCTGCCGAGGCGGCAGGACCTCAAGGTCATCATTACCTCCGCCACCATCGATGCGGAACGGTTTTCGAAGCACTTCGGCAACGCGCCGGTGGTCGAGGTGTCGGGTCGGCTTTATCCCGTGGAGATCGCGTACCGGCCCTTCGACGAGGACGACGAGGACCAGCACGACATCGACTTGCCTCAGGCGGTGGTCAACGCAACCGAGGAGCTGATCTCGCAGTCCGCATCCGGGGACGTGCTGGTCTTCCTTCCCGGCGAGCGGGAGATCCGCGAAACCGCGGAGGCGTTGCGTAAGCATCACCCCAGAGGCGCGGAGATCCTGCCGCTGTACGCGCGGCTCTCGGCGCAGGAACAGGAGCGGGTGTTCTCCCCCGGGACGCAGCGCCGCATCGTTCTTGCGACCAATGTCGCCGAGACCTCGCTCACCGTGCCCGGCATCCGTTACGTGATCGACTCGGGGCTCGCTCGGATGAACCGCTACAGCTACCGCAACAAGGTCGAGCTGCTCCAGGTCGAGAAGATTTCGCAGGCTTCAGCAAACCAGCGTGCCGGCCGCTGCGGGCGGGTGATGAACGGTGTATGCGTGCGGCTGTACAGTGAAGAGGATTTCAACGCCCGCACCGGATTCACCGACCCGGAGATCCTGCGCTCCTCGCTTGCCTCGGTGATCCTGCGCATGCAGTCGCTGAAGCTGGGCGAGGTCGAGGAATTCCCCTTTGTCGAGTCGCCGTCTCCCAAGGCGATCGCCGACGGCTACCAGCTGCTTTCCGAGTTGGGGGCGGTGGACGAGGCGCGCCGCCTCACGCCGACCGGCGAGCAGCTCGCGAGGCTGCCGATCGATCCACGCATTGCGCGCATGATCGTCGCCGCCAGGGAGTTCGGGTGTCTGAAGGAAATTCTGATTGTCGCCGCGGGGCTGTCGCTGCAAGACCCGCGTGAGCGTCCCCTGGACAGGCAGGAAGCGGCCTCGAAGGCGCACGAGGAGTTTGCCGACGAGCGCTCCGACTTCCTGTCGTACCTGAAGATGTGGAAATGGTTCGAGGAAGCGGTCAGGCACAGGGAATCGAACCGCAAGCTGGTTCAGGCCTGCCACGAGCGGTTCCTTTCCTACCTGCGGCTGCGCGAATGGCGCGAGCTGCACGGCCAACTTGCCGCAATGGTCTCCGAGATGGGCTGGCGCCCGAATGAGCACGAGGCGCGCTATGAAGAGATTCATCGCGCGCTGCTGACCGGGCTGCTCGGCAACATCGGTTTCAAGGCGGACGAGGCGGGCGCCTACCTCGGCGCCCGCGGCATCAAATTCTGGTTGAACCCCGGGTCGGGCCTGAAGAAGCGGCAGCCGAAGTGGATCGTCGCGGCGGAATTGACCGAGACGACGCGTCTCTATGCACGCTGTGTGGCGCAGGTCGAGCCGGAATGGATCGAGAAGCTGGGCGCGCATCTCGCCAAGCGCAGCTACGGCGACGCGCGCTGGGCTAGGGACGCGGGCAACGTGGTTGCATCGGAGCAGGTGAGCGTCTACGGCCTGATCGTGGTGCCTCGGCGGCAGGTGCTCTTTGGGCCAGTGGACCCGGCCGTGTCGCGCGAGCTGTTTATCCGCGGCGCGCTGGTCGCGGGCGAGATCAACGCGCGCGCGCCGTTTCTGGAACACAATCGGCGGCTCATCCAGGAGGTGCAGGAGCTCGAGCACAAGTCGCGCCGGCACGACGTGCTGGTGGATGACTCCGCGATCTTCGACTTCTTCGACGAGCGCGTGCCGGAGGGCATCTGGAGCTGGGTGGACTTCGATAAGTGGCGGCGCGAGGCAGAGCGAAGGGAACCGAGCCTGCTCTTTCTTGACCGCGCCGCCCTGATGCGCCACGCCGCGGAGCGGGTGACGGTGGACCTCTACCCGGACGAGATGGAGATCGCCGGCTACCGGCTGAAGCTGAAGTATCGATTCGAGCCGGGACATCCAATGGACGGGGTGACCATGGTCGTTCCGCTCGCGGCGCTGAACCAGATCGATGAGCGCCACTGCGAGTGGCTGGTGCCGGGGCTGCTGCGCGACAAGGTGACAGAGCTGATCCGCGGCCTGCCCAAGGGATTGCGTAAGCACTTCGTGCCGGTATCACAAGTGGTGACCGCGGCGCTGGAGGCAATGAAGCCCGAGCCAAAGCCGCTCACCCAGGTGCTTGCCGCCGCGCTGCACAAGAAGACCGGCATGGAAGTGCCGGTGGAGGCCCTTGAGGCGGTGGAAATCCCGCCCCACCTGCAGATGAACTTCCAGGTGGTCGACGAGCGGAACGTGGAGCTCGCAATGGGGCGCGATCTGATCGCGCTGCGCGCCCAGCTCGGGGTAAAGGCAAGACGCAGTTTCACCGAGTCCGCGGGTTCGCAGTTCGAACGCAGGGGTCTTACGGGCTGGGACTTCGACGAGCTGCCGGAGATCGTGGAAGTGGAACGTGGCGGGCGCAAGATCGTCGGCTTCCCGTCGCTCGTGGACGAGGGTGACTCGGTGGCGCTCAAGCTCCTCGATACCGAGCTCGAGGCCGAAAGCGCGATGCGCAAAGGTCTGAGGCGACTGTTCCGGCTCGCGGTGCCGGAGCAGGTGAAGTTTCTGGCCCGCAGCCTGCCCGGTTTCACGGAGCTGTCGCTGCGCTATGCGCTGCTGCTCGAGGAACAGGGCGCACGCGGGAACAAGGGCGCGGTGGCGGACCGGCTGCGCGAAGAGATCGTGAGCGCGGCCTGCGACCGCGCGTTCTTTGTCGATGAGAGCCCGGTGCGCACGCGCAAGGAATTCGAGGCGCGCACCGCGAAGGCGAAGACGAGGCTCGTGGACGTGGCGAACGAGCTGTGCCGGCTGGTGAACGAGATCCTCACCGAGTACCGGACCCTGAGCGCGCGGTTGATCGAGCCGCGCTTCGGGGCGTACCCGAAGGTCCTGGTCGACGTCCGGGCGCAGCTCAGGGCGCTGCTGCCGCAGAGCTTCATTGCGACCGTGCCGTTCGAGCGGCTGAAGCACTATCCGCGATACCTGCGTGCGATCGGCGTGCGGCTCGACAAGATCGCCTCCAATCCGGAGCGCGACACGGGCTGGCAGAGCCAGCTCGCGCGGCTGTGGCAGATGTATGCCGCCCGGCTCGAGCAGGATCGGCTGCGCGGCGTGCGCGACGCGAAGCTGGAGGAGTTCCGCTGGATGCTGGAAGAGTTGCGCGTGTCGCTCTGGGCGCAGCAGCTCAGGACGCCTTATCCGATTTCCTTCAAGCGGCTGGAGAAGGCGTGGAGCGAGCTTTGAAACGTGAAGCGGTTTGCCCTCTAGGGAAGCTCTGCGCAAGTGACCCAAACAATCGAGCAGATGGCGATCACGCGCAGTTTTGTGGTTGAAGATGGTGGAAATCGAGTGCCGGAAGCCCCGATTTCGGGTTTTCGGTGCTCGGATTTTGCTTTTT
>DASRFY010000121.1:0-26859 GCA_035651315.1 Burkholderiales bacterium | reverse complement strand
CCGCTCACCACGTGGCGCACGCGTTCGGGCAGATCGTTGCTGTGGCTCAAGAGCGCCTCGCGCCAGCGCTGCGCGACGGTGAGCACGCAAAGGAGGTCGAGCTGCCGGTACGGACCCTCCTTCGGCTCCAGCGTGAGCACGATGGGGTGCGGGCCGAAGACGGTACCCGGGGCGACGGACGCGTCGCCGGGCGGCGTGGGACGAGCGTAGCCCTGGTAGAAGGAGATCTCGGGTCGGACCTGGGTTGGCTGTTGGTTCTGGAACTCGTCCTTCAGGCGCTTCCTCGCCGCCTTCTGTGCCGTCACGTTCGAGTCGTCGCCGGCGGCGACCTGGAGCGCGGCGAAGGCTTCGACGGCCTCGCGGTTGTAGCGTCGTTCGAGGTCCTCGATCGTCCCGGGGCCCGCGACGCGCAGGTGGATCGCCGCGCGATCATCATCGGGCACCCAGTTGGGTTCGCCGATCTCGTCCGGGTCCGCGACCCACATCTGGACGAGCGACGACGAGTGGCCGATGCGGGTGACTTTCGCGCACAGGGCTTCGAGAGCCAGCCGGATGTTCTCGGGCGGGTCGGCGTCCTGCCAGGCGAGGTAGACCGTGTCGTCGTCGAGCCACGCGCGCGCGAGGGTGCGCGGTTGCCGTGTGCGGATGATTCCAGGAGCCGATTGGAGCGGTGGCGGTGGTTTCTTCTTCTCGTCCTTCTTCTTCCAGATCGCTTCGTCGTTGACGGGTACGAAGTGTTCCACGACCGCTCGTCGCACCGCTTCGGACGCTCGAATCGCTGGCGCTCGGCGAGGTTCGCCATCGCCCTGTAACCATCGGAGCGCTTCGCGCTCGGCAGGCTCCATGCCGGTCTCGAAATGCGCCGCCGCCAGGGCCATGAAGACGCGCCCCGGATGCGGCGGCCACTCCACTGGCGCGGAAGGGTGCGCGCGTGCCGCCACGAAGCCGTTCAGATATCGGACACCGAGGGCGAGCATGTCACGTGGCCTCGCCGGATTCCTTGGTCGCCTCGATCTGGCTCAGGCGGACGAGCTCGACCAAATCCTCTGGCCTTCCCTTGCCGGTAGAGGGTTTGAGGATGATTGGCTTCTTCGCCCACGGCAGCTTGACGGTCTCGGCTGAAGCGATCGCGTCGTTCAGCAGCTTGATGGCTGCATCGCCCGTCAGCGAAAACTTCGCTGCCTTTGCGCCCGGACGTTCAAGAAGCTCCCACTCCATTGGGCCGTCCGGCCACAGGAGGCAGCGCGAACGCAAACCTATCCCGGAGTCGAACGCGAGGGTCGCGGCGGCGAGGCCGAGCGCGGCCAGAACGGTGCGAGCGGCGGCGTCCGTGTCGGCGCTCGGGGTTCCATTGATTGGAAAGCGAAGGCGCCGGAGACAGATGAGTGACAAAGTCGTGGTCTGCTCCGCGTACTCGATCGTGACACCAGAGTTCTTGGAGTCGAAGGGGACGCTGCTATGGTTCACGCTGGACGGGGCGACGATGTCCTTCCCCTTGGCGTCCGACGCGGCGACGGTCCAAGAGGTGTCGGCAGATTTCTTGACCTTGACGGCAGCCCGGATCTCGAGCGGATCTCGCCGGACACCCCGCGCCCGGTAGTCTTCTTGCCACTCTGCACCCACCCCTACGATCTCGGACACCATTGCCCGCTCGAACTTCGGGCCGAGACCGCCCTTGGGACCGGTCGAATCCCACATGCCGAAGACGAGCGCCGTTGGACACAGCTCCAAGAGTGGCGTCGCATTGGCGAGGCTCACCTGGTTGAGGGCCCTGCCCCTGTCGGACTTGCGGAAGGCGACGCCGTCGAGGTCGCTGTCGCGGAGGATCGCATCGGCGAGGCGATGGGGCACCTGGAGGCTCGTAACCTTGCCGAGGGCATCGATGAGCTTGTCCGCCTTGTCGGCGGCGTCCTTGTCCAGCTTCGGATCGTAGTGCTCGGAGAAGTCGACGACGAGAAGCGGCATCGTGATCTTGCCGGCGTCGATCGCCTCTTGCAGCGCGAGCTCCATGCGGTTCGCCTGGCTTTGCACGCTGTCTAGGAGCACGCAGGTAACCGATCCCTCACGGCCGGGCACACGCCGCTGTTCGATCGCGTAGACCGCGCCGGCGAAGGTGGGAGGAAACACTTTGTCTCCCTCGCCGCCCGCCGGCTGGAGTCGGCGGCGGCATCGGAACGCCGCTGCGGAGCCCTCTATTGCGTCTTTGAGGTGTTTGAGTTCAAGTGCGGGCGTCGTTTCAGTCATGGCAGGGTCTCCATCAGCTAATGAAGGGTGGGGCCGGTTCTTTTGGAGTACGGAGGTCGAAGGGTGAAGAGCGCCGCATCGGGCTGTTGCGGGTTGATGTCGACGCGCGCGTCGCGCGGCTGCGCGAGCAGATGGCTTCCGCATCGATGTTGTACGCGTCGCCGTGCAGGAACGCGAAGCCGGACGCGGTGGCGCTCATGACCTCGAGCCCATCTATTATGATGTCGACGCCGATTTTCTCTGGGCGACCGCGCTCGACCCACGCATAGAAGATCGCGCCGTACATCGGAGTCGGCGAGTTGAGGATAGTGGTGCGAAAACGGGCGCAAGCGATCCAGCGAGATCGTTGAGGCGGGATCGAAATCGACCGTTCCCAACCAGTCCCGCTTGAGCGTGGCCGAAACCCATAGACTGCGGCTGCGCGAAGACAAACCGATCTTCCGGCGAAACGCTTCAAGTTGAGCGCTGGTCTTCAAGCCCGGGCCCATCAATTGGACTTCGTCGAACACCCACAGCGCGTCGTTATGCAGCCAGGCGAAGTGCACGGGCCACTGATATCGGCTCATTCCGTAGCCGCGCATCAGCGCCCGCGAAAGAAGCATGTCTTGAGTGCCGATCAGGATCGCGTCTTCTTCCGGGTAGTCGGCCCAAGCCGGCTTCTTCACGTCCTCGGAGCCGCCCATCAAGAGGTGCACCGAGACCTTGTTTTCGCCCGGCATGCCCGCAACCGCGAGGTTCTCCAGCCATTGACGGGCGTTTCGCTCCGTCTGCTCGACCAGCACCCGCATCGGCAGGCAGTACACGAGCCGCCGCGGTGTCCCGGCGTCCGCGCCAGCCTCGCGTCCTCCGTCGCGCCAGCCGCGCTTCCACAGCCAGGCCAGCACGACCGCGGCGGTTTTCCCCATGCCAGTTGGAACATCCAATAATTCAGGCCATGGCTCTTCTGCGAGGCGGCACTGATACGGGAACGGCTGCAGTCCGTCTGGTTGCTCCTCGGTACGCGTCGCGCGCGTGAAGAAGTCTGTGTAGCTCATCGCTCATTCCCGTTTGGCCGTATTGACGAAAGCTCCGGTGCCTGTAACGCCCGTATCGTCCGTTCCACTGGCTCGATGGTTTCGATCTCGACATCTTCCGACCCGGCCTTGAGGTCGCGGAACCGCCGGGCGGAGACGAGCACGCGCGATTCAAGGGTGGCAGTTGCGCTGTTGTAGGCGTCCACCGCCTTGTCGAGCCGGTCGCCAAGGGTAGCCCAGTGCTCCCCGAGCTTCGCGATTCGTTCGTAAAGCTGGCGCCCGAGGGCAGCCTCCGACCGCAACTCGGCATCGACGAGGACGGCGCCACGAGCTATCGTCCGGACAGCCATTCCTGAGAAAATAGCCGTTATGCGCCCCTCCGAGCTTCTTTCCCTGCATCGAGCCAAGATCCTGGCCATCGTCGCCGCGCGAGGTGCGAGGAACGTGCGCGTCTTCGGGTCGGCGGCGCGCCGGAGCGATCGGGAGGGAAGCGATCTGGACCTGCTGGTGGATGTTCCTCCGGGGTCGTCACTTCTCGACATAGCCGGTTTGCAGATCGACCTCGAGGAGGCATTGGGCGTCAAGGTCGATCTCTGTACCGAAGCGGAGCTGCATCCCGAGCTTCGAGAGCGGATTCTTGCCGAGGCACGAGCGCTGTGACTGAGCGGGACAGGCTTTATCTCGCTCACATCCTGGACGCTATCGCAGCGATCGAGCGCTTTACCGCTGGAGGACGCGAAGCATTCTTCGCGGACGACATGGTACAAAGCGCAGTCATCCGGCAGCTGGAGATCGTCGGCGAGGCGGTCAAGAATCTCAGTGCGGCGCTGATCCGGGACGAGCCGGGCGTGCCGTGGAAGGAAATTGCCGGCGCGCGCGACCGGCTCATTCACGGCTACTTCAGGGTGGACCTGAATGCCGTGTGGGTGATGGTGGAACGCGACCTGCCCGCGCTGAGAAAGGAAGTGCGCCGCATCATGGGGTAATGCGAAGCGGGCACCGCGAGCGCGCAGCGGCCGACGGGTGCAGAGCTTCGTCTTCATGACAGGTCCGCTCCCGGCAGCAGTTCCGTCGCCTGCGGCGCGCGCACCGTGCGTTCCACCGGCTCGATCGCTTCGATTTCCACGTCCTCCGGCGCGGCCTTGAGATCGCGCAACCGCCGGGCGGAGACGAGCACGCGGGATTCGGCCGTGCGCCTCTCGCGCCTTGCAAAGCTCGCGCTTTCGTGACTACAATGCACCATGTAGTCACATCGAGCGTGCTCCATGGAAATCTCCGTTCGTGAGCTGAAAAGCAGGTTGTCCCAATATCTGCGCCGGGCGGCGACCGGCGAGGAGGTGATCGTTACCTCGCGCGGCAAGGAGGTGGCGCGACTGCTGCCGCCGCGCTCGCGCCGCCGTGCCGCTTCGACGGAGGCGGAGCTGATCGCCCGGTTCCGCAGCCTTCCCTGGGTGCGCCCGGGCAGCGGCAAGAAACCGGCATTGCCGAAACCCTTGATCCGGATCGGCAAGGACGAGAAGACTCTGGCGGAGATCGTGAGCGAACAACGCGGATGATCCTCTATCTGGATACATCCGCGCTGGTAAAACTGTTCGTCGAGGAAGCGTATTCGGGCCGGGTCCGCCGGGTAGTCTCCGAGGCGCGACTGACGGCCACGCATGCGATCGCGTACGTGGAGGCGTGTGCCGCGTTTGCGCGCGTAGCTTTCGATCGGCGAAACGAAGCGCTCTTTTCCGCCTTGCGACGGAATCTGGAGGTTCAGTGGGAAGCGTGGGAAATTCTGGCCGTCACCGAACCCTTGATTCGTCGCGCCGCTGATCTCACGGGGCGTTACCGCTTGCGCGGCTATGACAGCTTGCATCTTGCCGCCGCCGAGTCGGCGTTCGAGGTCTTCCGCGGCCATACGCCGTTCCAGTTCGCGGTGTTCGACGACCAGCTGAGAGCTGCCGCGAAACAAGCCGGAATCCCGATGATCGAGATATAGAGCTTCGCCTTCGGCCGGGAAGGACGGTTGCCGCACGTCGCTCACGTGGCGCATTGTTCACTCCCGTCCGGCATGGACCGAGGATCCGCGGCCTGCGGCACCCGCGCCGTGCGCTCCACCGGCTCGATGGTTTCGATCTCGACATCTTCCGACCCGGCCTTGAGGTCGCGCAGCCGCCGGGCGGAGACGAGCACGCGGGATTCAAGGGTAGCAGTTGCGCTGTTGTATGCGTCCACCGCCTTGTCGAGCCGGTCGCCAAGGTTGGCCCAGTGCTCCCCGAGCTTCGCAATTCGTTCGTAAAGCTGCCGGCCCAGTTCTGCGACTTCCTGTGCATTCTTCGCGAGCGCTTCCTGCCGCCAGCCGTAGGCGACGGCGCGGAGCAGGGCGATCAGCGTCGTCGGGGTTGCGGGGATGACTTTCTCGGCGACTCCGAACTCGATCAGGCCGGGGTCCTGCTGGAGCGCGGCGCTGAAGAACATCTCACCCGGCAGGAACAGCACAACGAATTCCGGTGTCGAGTCGAACTGCTCCCAGTAGCCCTTGCGCCCAAGGGCGACGATATGGTCGCGCACCTGGCGGGCGTGGTCGGCGAGGTGATCCTGGCGAGTCTTCTCATCGTCGACTTCGGCCGCTCTCAGGTATGCCTCCACGGGGGCCTTTGCATCGACTACGAGTCGCTTTCCGCCCGGAAGCCGGACGATCAGGTCCGGTCGCAGCCGGCCGTCCTCGGTGGTGAGCGATTCCTGCTCGACGAAGTCGCAGTGGTCGAGCATCCCGGCCATCTCGACCACGCGCTTCAACTGGATCTCGCCCCAGCGGCCGCGCACGGTGGGTTGTCGCAACGCCTTGACGAGATTTGCGGTTTCATGGTGCAGGCGGGGCAGGTGCGTTTCGACGAGCCCCTTCAACTGCGTGTTCAGCTCGGAATAGGCGGAGACGCGCGCCTTCTCGATCTCGCCGAGCTTGCCGTCCACCTTTTCCAGCGATTCCCGAATGGGCTTGACGAGTTCGTCCACCGCCTTCTGGCGTTTCTCAAGGTCGCCCTTCGCGGCTTCCTGGAACTTCTCCAGCGTGGCTTTGGCGAGTTCAATAAAGGACTGATTGTTGCTCCTGAGCGCATCGGATGATAGCGCCTTGAAGGCGTCGGAGAGCTTCTGCTGCGCGTCGTTCAGGAGGGCGAGCTTTTCTTCGGCGGCCCGGCGTTCCGCCGCGAGCCTTTCTTCCGCCGCAACCCGGCGCTCGGACTCGGTGTGCAGCGACTCCAAGGCCCGCTCACGCTCTGCCTTCAACGTCTCGATCTCGCGCGCTTTGTCTGCCAGCAGTTGTTCCGCAGGCGCCAGCGCCGCCCTGGCAAGCGAACCGCGCCATAGCCACGCGATAAGCGCGCCAGCGATCAACGCGATGACCGCAATCACGACCTCATTCATGCAAAGAAGCCATCCCTTTCGCCGGCTTTAGGCCTGATTGCCACGCCGGACTATCAAATCTCGATAATCGGCAACCACGAGTTATCGACGACCCGTTTTAGCCGCACGAACCTCCAGCGCAAGTTCGTCGAGCAGATCCTCGTCCCAGACTGCCCGCTCGATGAGCAGCGTCACCAATTCCTCCCGATCTGCGGACTCCAGGAATTCCCGGAGAGGGCGAAGTTCGCCCGGGAGCGTCGATCCGGGCTGGGCCGAGCCACCGGCAATCCACGCGAGCCCCGCTGCCACGAGGTGTTTGCAAAATTCCCCCTCGATGCCAAGAGGACAGGTGCATCCCCAGCCCAGTCGACGGCCTTCTTGCCAGAATCGAACCGCATAGGGACGGGTGCCCAAGACGCGAGCCCGTATGCCTGTCTGCCCGGCGCGCAAACTGACGACAACTCCCGCGCGCAGATAGGCCAATCCCCGCTCGAAATATCGCTCACCGGCTAGCTTCCTCAGAGCTGGTTCCGAAATCAAGCGGGCGAGCGTTGCTTTGCTAGGCATATTGAAGGAGTGCCGCCTTAAAACGGTCGACGATTGTCTGCCGCAAAGCCGGCGGCGATACGACCTCCACGTCCGGTCCGTTCTTGAGGATGTCCATCACCAGTTCGCGATCGTCGCGGTAGGGGATGCGCAGTTCGTAGCGTCCGTCGGTCAGGTACTGGCCGACCTGTTTCGGGTGCCAGCGCTCGTCGGCGACCCAGCGGGCGCGCTCGCGTGTAAAGCGCAGCACCGCGGTCTTGTTGGCCTTGCCGGCAAAGATCCCGTAGCTGCTGGCGAAATACTCGTCCAGTTCCTTGTCCGGCACCGAGTCGGCGGGCTCGTCGAGTTCGACCGCCTCCTTGACCCGGTCCACCGAGAAGCAGCGCAGCGCGTTGCGCAGGTGATCCCTGGCGTCCAGATACCCTGTTGTCTCGGTAGCCGCGCGGTCCTCGCCTTTTTGCTCGAATTCCACCAAGTAGTCGCGGATCGGCCAGTTACGCAGCGCGAGGGATGATTGACAGCGGCGGCGGCCCTGCCGATGCTGTCTGCATGAAGGGCGGTAATGGATTCGACGAGCGCTTTGTAGTTCATGTGACCGCCCCTTTTCAAGCTCCCGTCAGCCGCGCGCGGAAGCGCCGGGCACGCGCGATTTGCGGTTGGCGCCCCCGCGACGCTAACCTTTGCCGTCATCGCGGGGAGCGGACGGTTCGCTCGTCGCGGCTTGCCGCCCGCCGGCCCTTTCGGAGGCGGACTTGAACGCGCCTTGGGCGCGCAGTTCCTGGAAACGCCGTGCAACATCCGCCAGACCCTCCATCGCCTCCATGCGCTCGCGCAGCGTCAGCGTGAGCGCATGGCGCAGTTGAGCACGGCGGCTGCCTTCCCAGGTGGTCAGTCTCCAGTCGATCTCATCCCGCTTTTCACTCATTGGGCTTTTTCTCCTCCTGGATCCACCTGAGATGCTGCACGTCGTCGAGGTCGAGCGGGCGGTTGGCGATCTTTTTCATGGCAATCAGGGTCGACAGGGAAACAAACTGCGCGCACAAACCTGGGGACAGCTCACCCTCCATCGCTTCCATGCTCTCGCGTTCGAAATTGAACGGCAAGGCCACGAATACGTCCACATTGGTCTCGCGATGCCGGTCGCTGAAGAAATTGAGAACGCTCATGCCTTTGTCCCGGATCCACTGCTCCCGCAGCGCGGGATTGGCGAACTGCTCGGCGGTGATAGGAACCGCCGGTTTGTAGCCGAGCTTTGCGAGCATCTCGAACGCGCGGCCGATATTGGCGGGATCAAGAGCGATCACTAAATCGATATCTTGTGTGAAGCGGATGTAACCGTGCGCGTTCACCGCCAGGCCGCCAACGATGAGGTAGCGAACGTTTCCCTCGTTCAGCGAGCGCACGATGGCTTCAAGGCTGGCAAGCTTCATGGCCGATCTGTTTTGGCGAACATGGTTTCTTTCTCCCGCAGCTTAAACCCGCTTGGCTGTTCCTCGGTACATGTCGCCCGCTTGAAGAACTCTACGTAGCTCATCGCTCATTTCAGTCTGTCTGTAACAACGAAAGCTCCATCGCCAGTACCCCCTGACCGTCCTCTCCACCGGCTCGATCACCTCGATCTCGACTCTCTCCGGCGCTGCCTTCAGCTCCCGCAGCCGCCGCGCGGAAACCAACACCCGTGACTCAAGCGTGGAAGTCGCGCTGACGTACGCGTCCACCGCCTTGCTGAGCTTGTCGCCGACGTGCACCCAATGCTCGCCGAGCTTCGCGACGCCTTCGTAGAGTCGCTTTCCGCGCCAAAGCCAGCCGATGACTGCGCCGGCGACCAGAGCGGCAGCCGCGATTACCACTTCATACATGTGACGGAAATCCCCCCATTTGTCAGCTTCCGACACAGTGCCACGCCGGACTATCAAATCGCGATACTCACGGGGGCGAGGTTACAAAACGCTTACAACACCACCTCCCTCGTTCCTCGGACACTCACCCGGCTGTCGCGCCCCGCATCTTCGGCCGGTCGGCCGCAGGACCCAATGGCCCGACCAGGTGGGCTCAGGCTTCAGCCCCGGCGCGAACCGGCAGCCCGCGTCTTTTCCAGGTCGATACCCTCCAGCCGCTTGATGAAATGCCGCTTGGCCTTGTGCTCGCTGCGCAGAGTGGCGAGACAGGATGCGAATTCCTCGCTTCTGCCGGTAGCGGCCATCAGGTCGTGCATGCGTCGGATGAGGTCTGCTGCCTGATCGTAGGCGTGGTTGCCGGTCCCGCGCACGATCGGTCCGATCTGGTCGCGATAGATGGCGATCGCGTCGGTGGGGCTGTCGGCTTCCAGCGCCCGCGCGATTTCGAGCCAGAGATGCCCCAGACAACCGCCGGTACGCGCTTGCTCGAGGGCCGCGCGCGGATCGCCTTCCCACAGGAAAATCTGGACCAGGACCGGCGCATCCGTCTCGCCGAAGGAAAAGACGGCGTGCGATTGCGACTTGTGCGCCTCGGATTTGCGCAGGGCGGCGAGTGCCTTCTCGCGCCAGATGTTCCAGCCCTTCGCGCGCTCGGAGGATTCCTTCAACTGCTGGTAATCGTGGAGGGAAGGTTGTTCGAAGAACCGCGACCAGCGCAGCCCGACGGCGTCGTCATGCCGTTTGCGGCGGTGGTACTCCGCCACCAGAAAGTCGTCCAGTGGATAGTTGACCCGGCTGCCTGAGGCTTTCCGCCCTTTCTCCGCCCAGTCGAGCGCTTCGTCATCGCGCCCGGCTTTCGACAGAGCCTGTGCGATTTCCAGGAAGGCATGCGGTTCCGACAAGTCGCGCGCCAACACCTCGACCAGAGCGTCCGCGTCGCCGTCGCGCCGGGTGAGAGCCTTCATGATTTCGGTGATCTGAAAGCGATCGTCGTCTTCCGCTTCGTCGTCCTGACCCGGGGCGAGCGCGGGTACCTTCGCCCAGGCTGCCTCCGCCAGCGAGCGGAAGGCGGCGAGACCTTCGTCTCCGAGTGCATCGAGATAGTCGTCCGGAGCGAGGACCCCCATCTCGTCGGCGAGCAACAGGTCGAAGACGTTCTTCGCAAGCTTGTCCGGCACAAGCGGGTGCTTAAGCACCGCGGAAAGATGGATCTGGGCGATCTCGCCCAGAATGTCTCCGAGCATACCGTCGGAGTCGTCACTGTGTTCCAGGAGATTAAGGCCGCGCTTCAAAGCCTCCGCGGCGAGTTCGAGCGCCGTTCGCGCGTCACCTTGCTTGAGGGTTTCGCGCAGCATTTCCGGAACCGGCCGCGCGCCCGCGGCGATCCTGGGCATCTCGTAGTAGTCGATGAAGTCGCGATGCGCCAGAGCCCTGCGTAGCGTCTCTCTGATTGCGGCGGGAGCCGATACGCCCTGGCGCTGCGCGGCAAGGAGCAGCTTCGACGCGAGATCGTCGTCGTCTTCGGCTCGATCGAGAAGCGTCTCCACCAACACTTGCTTGTCGCTCGCTTCGAGATACCTGCGGATCACCTCAAACTCGTTCTGCGCTGGGTTGTCGGCGTCATTTCCGCGCGCCAGCCATGCGAGCCCGGTCGCGACCGCATGCTTGCAGAATTCGCCCTGCTCGCCCATCGGACAGGTGCAGCTCCAGCCGAGCGCCCCGCTTTCGGGCCATAACTTCACTGCGTAAGTATCGGAGCCGGCCACGCGGGCGCTGATCCTCTCATTGCGCACAACCAGACGCGTCACAGTCCCGCTGCGGAGGTAGGCGGTACCGCGGGCGAACGAGCGGTCTCCGGCCAGATCCTTCAGAGCCGGTTCGTCGATCAGGTCGGCGAGCGTCTTCTTCGGCATGGGATTCGAAGTTACGTCATTTTGCTTGTCGCGAAGCACGTATCCCAGATTGTTACGCCGAAACGCCGGATTGCGATAGCGTGCCCGTCCTTCCGTGCTAAGCTGCCATCATGAACTTGGACGATTTCAACCATGGGCAGCATCCGGGAACCTTTCACCGCCGGTAAACCAGGGCGTAAGTCCACCTTGACGGTCAAGCTTGACGCCGGCGTCCGCCGCGAAATCGCGAAAATTGCCAGGCGCACCGGGCAGGACGAGACAGCGATTGCGGCACAAGTGCTTGCGGCCTATGTACGGCAACAGACATGGTTTGCCGCCAAGATCGAACGCGCCAGAAGGTCGCGGCTCGTCCCGGATCGCGATGTGGAAGCTTTCTTCCGCCGATGGCAAGGGCCGGCTCCACGCTGAGATGGAGACAGGCGGCGCTATCCGACCTGGAGGAAATTTTCGAGTTCGTTGCCCAGGATAATCCAGCCGCCGCATCAAGGCTTGCATCTTCCATCCGTGCACAGGTCGAGCGCCTTCGCCTGAATCCCTATCTCGGGAGGCCTGGCCGCGTCGTGGGAACTCGCGAGCTTGTCCTTTCTCGTTCGCGGTACATGGTTGCCTATCAGCTCCAGGGTAGGCGCATCGAAATTCTTGCTGTCGTCCATACTTCCCGCCTCTGGCCGACGGGCTTCTGAGACCATCAGAAGACTGCCCCCAGCGGCGGGTCACGGCTGCCTTCTGCTGTTACCGTACTGTTCCAGCGCCGATTGCAAACGCTTTACCACATCATCCCGCAAGGAAAGCGGCTCCACGACCTCGACATCCGGGCCGTACTTGAGGATGTCCATGACCAGCTCGCGATCGTCGCGGTAGGGGATGCGCAGTTCGTAGCGGCCGTCGGTCAGGTACTGGCCGACCTGTTTCGGGTGCCAGCGCTCGTCTGCGACCCAGCGGGCGCGCTCTTGGGTGAAGCGCAGGACCGCAGTCTTGTTGGCCTTGCCGGAGAAGATGCCGTAGCTGCTCGCGAAGTAATCGTCGAGTTCTCGCTCGGGAACATCCTCGGCCCGCTCGTCGGTTTCGGCGGCATCCTTGACGCGATCGACCGAAAAACTGCGCAGCGCGTTGCGCAATTGATCTTTGGCGTCGAGGTACCAGTTGTCGCGGTAATGGATCAGCCGCTGCGGCGAAACGACGCGCTCGGTCACCCGGTCGCGCTCGCGGCCGTGGTAGGTGAGATGCAGCTTGCGCCGCTGCAAGGTGGCGCTGGCGAGCACGTGGAACCACGCACCCGCCGGCCGGGCGGCCATGCCGAGCACGCGCACGCGCTTGGCGGCTTCCGCCAGCCCCAGGCGCTTGTGCTCCAGCAGCTCCGTCACGCGGCGCGCCAGCGGCGCGAGATGCTCGCCCAGCAGCCCCGGCTCCAGCGTCTCGAACAGCCGGTCGAAGACGATCAGTGCCTGAAGTTCCTTGGCGTTGAACCACAGGCCGGGCAGCTCGTACGTGCCGCCTTCCGCATCACGCCGGTAGTAATAGCCGCCGAACTCCTCATGCAACTCGATCGGCGCGCCAAGGTAGTCCTTGAGAACTCGGATGAGCCGAAATACCGTCGGCTCGGAACATTCCAGGCGCCGCATGAGATCGCCGCGCGAGATTGGCGTGCGCCGGTCGCGCAGAATGTTGTGGAGCTGGTAGATGCGGTCGAACTTGTCCACGCGACTAACCTCGCTGGCTATTCCGCTGTGCAACGGCTCCTGTATCTCAGCATCCGCCCTATCCTTCGGGTTGGTAGGGTCGAGCAGTCAAGACCGCCGTGCTGGACCATTCAATACCGCCAAGTTCAAGATCCGGTCAAGCGGGGTCGATTGAAGCTCGAACCAAGAGTCTTTGAAGGTGAATCAAGATCGATTCGAAGGCGACGCGAAGCTATTTGAAGGTCTGTTCAAGGGCCCTCATGCCAGACACTTTCGAAGTCGAGTTCACTGATGACAGCGGACGATCCTATGTGCTCGTTACGCTGCGCGCATCGCAGTTGATCGTCCTTCGCTACCGGCGGCAAGTCGCGTCCTGACACGCCAGATCCTCGATACGTTCTACGTCATGACTCCCAATGCCTGCGCGCATTTTGACGGCAACGGGCGTTTGAATCGATACACGGGCTACTGTACGAGTGGCGACGCGGGGGCGTCGAAATCGATGCCGCTGACCTGCGCCTGCCCCGCGAGGATGCGCAGGTACTGCTGCAGCGCCTTGCGCCGCACCTGCTCGCGCAGGCGGCCGGCGATGCCTTCCCTGACCGCTTCGAAAGGAAGCAGCCTGCCGTCGATGCGTCGCTCGATCCGGACGATGTGGAATCCGTGCCGGCTGCGCACCAGTTGCGGCAGGACGCCCACGGCCTCGCCGCCGAACAGCGCCCGCTCGAACTCCGGCACGGTGTCGCCCCGCCCGAGCTGGCCGAGACTGCCGCCCTGCGCGCCCGACAGACAGTTGGAAAGCTCGCGCGCGAGCTGCGCGAAGCGCGCCGGCTCGCCCCGCACGATGCGCAGCGTCTCTTCCGCCTTGGCGCGAATCGCCGCCAGCGGAACGTCTTCCGTCACCTGGAACAGGATGTGCGCCGCCTCCACCAGGTCGCCGCTGCGGAACTGCGCCGCACGCAGGTCGTACACCCGGCGGCATTCCTCTTCGGTCGGCTCCGGCGTTTTCACCTCCTGCGCGAGCAGGGCGTCGATCGACTCGTCGTCGCTCGCGCCTGCGAGTCCGAGAGCCCGCGCACGCTGCAGCAGCAGCTCCCGGATCGCCAAGGCGAACGCCGCCGCGGCGCGCGGCGACGGCTGGTCGCGGTGGAACGCCTCCTCGCGCGCGATGTCCTGGTCGGAGATGACCGCGCCGTTGATGCGGATCATCGCTGTCTCCCCCGCGTCAACGCTGCGCCGGCTCGTCGGGGGCCGGTCCGACGCCGATCGGAGGCGGAGCCAGCGCGGCAATGCGCGTGAACAACCGCTCGAATTCGCGCTCGGTCGCATATCCGAGCAGCGGGTCGGCGTGGCCGGCAAAGGCGTCGTCGATCTCGCGCCAGTCTTCTTCCGCGAGCACCCGTCTCGCCAGCGGCAGGACGACGTCCTCCTCCCGGCGCATGTGGCGCCAGTGAAACTCCGCGTACTCCTCCACGCGGGCGGCGAAGTCGGCGAACCGGTTCGCGCCGCCTTCCTCGTAGCGAAACAGCGCCTGCTCGAGCGCCCGGATCAGCTCCACCCCGCGCACGTGCTCGGCCTCGAGCTCGGCAATCACGCTGTGCGCTTCCGGGCTGCGCCGCCGCAGCGCGCGGAACAGGTAGCGATCCTCCTTCGGGTGATGCAGCCGCTCCGGGAACGTATCGATGTAGTAGAGCATGGCGCGGAACACCCGCGGGTCGGTGGACGGCCCGCCGTCCCGCGTCTGCTTTACCAAATGGCACAGTCCGTGCAGCACCGCCGCGATCGACCGATGCTCGGCCTTGATGACATCGACCGCGGACCGCAGGGGCCGCGCCGGGGCCGCTACCATCTCAGCTTCGCCGCCGCACCACTTGGTACGGCCGGAACAGATAGGCAATCGTGGCGAATCCGCTCCAGACGTGCACCAGCCGCGAGAAAGGAAACAGCAGGAACAGCGTCATGCCGAGGAACAGGTGCACCCTGTAGATCGGGTGCACGGCGGCGACGAAATCCGCCGCCCCGGCGCGGAAGGTCACGACGTGCTGCGCCCACTCGGCGAGCAGGATCATCACCGAGCCGTCCGGGTGCCGCATCGAGTAGAAGATGCTGACCAGCCCCAGCCCGAGCGTGACCAGGATCCACAGCAACACCAGGACATCCATGCGGGTGCTGGTGGCGAGGATCCGCGGCTCGGTCAGGCGCCGGTGGACGAGCAGGATCAGCCCGACCAGGCACATGCCGCCGAACAGCCCGCCGGCGACCATCGCCAGCACCTGTTTGCCCTCGGTGGACAGGCCGAGCGCGTGGTACAGCTCCTTGGGCGTGAGCAGGCCGAACAGGTGGCCGAAGAACAGCAGGATGATGCCGATGTGGAACAGGTTGCTGCCGAGCCGAAGCTGGCCGCGCTTGAGCAGCTGGCTGGAATCGCTCTTCCAGGTGTATTGCTCGCGGTCGAAGCGGATCAGGCTGCCCAGCAGAAACACCGCCATGCACAGGTACGGATAGATCCCGAACAGCAACTGGTTGAGATAGCTCATTGCGATCCCCTCCGATGAATCCGCACCGGCGCCACCGCAGGCGCGGCCGGCGCCGCGCCGGGGCCGAAGGTGACCGGCTCTTCCTGCCACGCCTTGTCGAGCAGCGCGAGGTCGTCCTCGCGCCGGATGTCCTCGTCCGCGATCACGCTCGCCGTGATGTCCCCTTCGCCGGACAGGTCGAGCAACGCGGCGAACACGGCGCTGTAGCTGCTGGCGCGTTTCTTCAGCCGCGCGCCGATATTCTCGATGATGCGCGCTGCGTCGGCGAGCAGCGGCCGCGCCTCCGCCAGCGGGCGGTAGGACAGGAACTCCAGAAACGCAGGCAGGAAATCGGGCAGTTCGTCGGTCGCGAGCTCGCAGCCGTGCGCGGCGTACAGCGCGCGCAGGTCCACCATCGCCTGCCCGCGGTCGCGCGATTCCCCGTGCACGTGCTCGAACAGATGCAGGGACAGCGAGCGCACCCGGTCGAACAGCCCGACGTAGTTTTCCTGCAGCGCCATCAGATCGCCGCGGCGCAGCTCGCCGAACAACTGCCCCAGCGCGCGGCGGCTTTCCCGGCCCAGCAGCCGGTCCGCGTCCAGCGCCTGCTCGAGCTCCGGCAACGCGTCGAGCATGTCCTGCTCGGGGTAGGTCAGCAATGCCGCCAGTACCTTGAACGTGATCATGTTTCAGGAACCTCTTCGATCGCTGAGCGTTACAGGGCGCAGAGGAAACACGAAAGCGCTCACCACCAAGGCACGAAGACACCCAGAAACCGTGATCGCCGATCTTTATTTCGTTTCTCTTGGTGCCTTGGTGTCTTGGTGGTTTGCAGTGCCATCTGTCTCTGTACCTCCGTCGTTCAAGCGATTGCCTTGATGGGGATGGTGTGCCGCTTCCTGCCGCCGAACAGGCTCGGCTGCGAAGCGCCGTCCGAGCAGCCGTTGCCGAAGCTGAAGCCGCAGGAAGAGCGCAGCTCGAACGCATCTTCCGCGTATTCGCGATGCGTGGTGGGGATGACGAAGCGATCCTCGTAATTGGCGATCGCGAGATAGCGGTACATCTCCTCCACCTGTCCCTCGGAAAGCCCGACCCGCCGCAGCACCGCCGCGTCGTCGCGCTTTTCGACGTGCCGGCCGCGCATGAACGCGCGCATCGCCAGCATTCTTTCCAGCGCCAGCGCGACCGGCGCCTCGTCCCCGGCGGTGAGCAGGTTCGCGAGGTACCGCAGCGGGATGCGCAGCGATTTGACGTCCGGCAGCATGCCGTCGCCGGCGATCTGTCCGCTGTTGGCGGCCGCGCTGATCGGGGACAGCGGCGGCACGTACCACACCATCGGCAGCGTCCGGTATTCGGGATGCAGGGGGAAGGCGATCTTCCACTCCATCGCCATCTTGTGCACCGGCGAGCGTTGCGCCGCCGCGAGCCACGCCTCGGGCACGCCGTCGCGCCGCGCCTGCTCCTGCACCTGCGGATCGGCCGGGTCGAGAAAAATCGCCAGTTGCGCTTCGTAGAGCTTTTGCGGACTCTCGACGCTCGCGGCCTCTTCGATGCGGTCGGCGTCGTAGAGCAACACGCCCAGGTAGCGGATGCGCCCGACGCAGGTTTCCGAGCACACCGTCGGCTGGCCGGCCTCGATGCGCGGGTAGCAGAAGATGCACTTCTCCGATTTCCCCGTCTGCCAGTTGTAGTAGATCTTCTTGTACGGGCAGCCCGAGACGCACATGCGCCAGCCGCGGCACTTGTCCTGGTCGATCAGCACGATGCCGTCCTCCTCGCGCTTGTAGATCGCGCCCGAGGGGCAGGCTGCGACGCAGGCCGGGTTCAGGCAGTGCTCGCACAGCCGCGGCAGGTACATCATGAAGGTGTTCTCGAACTGGCCGTAGATTTCCTTCTGCACCTGGTCGAAGTTGTAGTCCCTGGAGCGCTTGTCGAATTCCCCGCCCAGAATCTCCTCCCAGTTGGGGCCCCACTCGATCTTTTCCATGCGCTTGCCTGTGATGAGCGACACCGGCCGCGCCACCGGCGGAGTCTGCGATTCGGGCGCGTTGTGCAGATGCTCGTAGTCGAAGGTGAACGGCTCGTAGTAATCGTCGATTTCCGGCAGGTTCGGGTTGGCGAATAGACTCGCCAGCACCCGCCATTTGCCGCCGATCTTCGGCTCGATCCTGCCGTTGGCCTTGCGCCGCCAGCCGCCCTTCCACCGTTCCTGGTTTTCCCAGTCCTTCGGGTAGCCGATGCCGGGCTTGGTCTCCACGTTGTTGAACCAGGCGTACTCCATGCCTTCGCGCGAGGTCCACACGTTCTTGCAGGTGACCGAGCAGGTGTGGCAGCCGATGCACTTGTCCAGATTGAGGACCATCCCGATCTGCGCTCTGACCTTCATTTCACGCTCCTGTTCACCACAGAGACACAGAGGCACAGAGAAACCCGAAACGGCACACGAAGACGCGAAGACACGAGGAACATACCGTTCGAATCTCTTCGTGCCTTCGTGTTTCGCTTTTCCATCTTCACTCTGTGTCTCTGTGCCTCTGTGGTTTATCCGGCTTTCGCTTCGGCCGGCGCGTCCATCCAGTCCACCGCGTTCATCCTGCGCACGATCACGAACTCGTCGCGGTTGGAGCCCACGGTGCCGTAGTAGTTGAAGCCGTAGCTCAACTGCCCGTAGCCGCCGATCATGTGCGTGGGCTTGACCACGGTGCGGGTGACGGAGTTGTGAATGCCGCCGCGCGCGCCGGTGATCTCGCTGCCTGGCACGTTCACGATCTTCTCCTGCGCGTGGTACATCAGCACCATCCCCTGCGGCACCCGCTGGCTCACCACCGCGCGCGCCACCAGCGCGCCGTTGGTGTTGAAGGCCTCGATCCAGTCGTTGTCGGCGATGCCGGCCTTGGCCGCGTCGGCCTCGGAGATCCACACGATCGGGCCGCCGCGCGACAGCGTCAGCATCAGCAGGTTGTCGGTGTAGGTGCTGTGAATGCCCCATTTCTGGTGCGGTGTAATGAAGTTCAGCACCAGTTCCGGGTTGCCGTTACCGCGCTTGCCCAACAGCGGCTGGACGCTCTTGGTGTCGATCGGCGGCCGGTACGCGCACAGCGCCTCGCCGAACGCGCGCATCCACGCATGGTCCTGGTAGAGCTGCTGGCGGCCGGTCAGCGTGCGCCACGGAATCAGCTCGTGCACGTTGGTATAGCCTGCGTTGTAGCTCACCTCCTCGGATTCGATTCCGCTCCAGGTCGGGCTGGAGATAATCTTGCGCGGCTGCGCCTGCAAGTCGCGAAAACGGATCTTCTCGTCTTCGCGCGCGTCCGCGAGATGCGCGTGGTCGCGGCCGGTCAACTCGGACAGCGCCGCCCACGCCTTCACCGCCACCTTGCCGTTGGTCTCCGGCGCCAGCGCCAGGATCGTTTCCGCCGCGTCGATGTCGGTTTCGATCTTCGGCAGGCCCTGCGTCACTCCCGGCTCGGTGACGGTGTAATTGAGCCGGCCGAGCAGATGGGCCTCCTCCTCGGCGTTCCATGCGATGCCCTTGCCGCCGTTGCCCGCCTTGGTCATGAGCGGTCCGAGCGCGGTGAACTTCCTGTAGGTGTTCGGATAGTCGCGCTCGATCACCGCCATGTTGGGCATGGTTTTGCCGGGAACCGGCTCGCACTGCCCCTTCTTCCAGTCCGTCACCCGCAGCGGCTGCGCCAGCTCCGCCGGGGTGTCGTGCAGCAGCGGCGTGAGCACGAGGTCTTGCTCGACGCCGAGCCGTCCGGCCGCCAGCTCGGAGAATTTGCGCGCGATGCCCTTGTAGATTTCCCAGTCGCTGCGCGCCTGCCACGCCGGGTCGACCGCCGCCGACAGCGGGTGGATGAAGGGATGCATGTCGGAGGTGTTCAGGTCGTTCTTCTCGTACCACGTCGCGGTGGGCAGCACCACGTCGGAATACAGGCAGGTGGTGGACATGCGGAAGTCCAGCGTCACCAGCAGGTCGAGCTTGCCCTCCGGCGCCCGATCGCGCCAGACGACCTCCTCCGGCTTCTGTTCGCCCGTTTCGCCGAGATCCTTGCCCTGCACCCCGTGCTGGGTGCCGAGCAGGTGCTTGAGGAAATACTCGTGACCCTTGCCGGAGGAGCCGAGCAGGTTCGAGCGCCACACGAACATGTTGCGCGGGAAATTGGCCGGATGATCCGGATCCTCGCAGGACAGCCGGAGCGCGCCGCTGCGCAGCCGCGCGACGGCATACTCCTTCGGGTCCTGGCCCGCGTTCGCCGCTTCGCGGGTGATCTCGATCGGGTTGGCCTGCAATTGCGGCGCGGACGGCAGCCAGCCCATGCGCTCGGCGCGCGCATTGAAATCGATCATGCTGCCGGTGAACTGCGCCGCATCGGCGAGCGGCGACAGGATGTCGGAGATTTTCAGCCTCTCGTAGCGCCATTGATCGGTATGGGCGTAGAAGAACGAGGTGGAGTTCATGTGCCGCGGCGGGCGGTGCCAGTCGAGCGCGAACGCGAGCGCGGTCCAGCCGGTCTGCGGCCTCAGTTTCTCCTGCCCGACGTAGTGCGCCCAGCCGCCGCCCGACTGGCCGACGCAGCCGCACATGACCAGCATGTTGATGACGGCGCGGTAGTTCATGTCCATGTGGTACCAGTGATTCATCGCCGCGCCGATGATCACCATCGACTTGCCGCGGGTCTTGTCGGCGTTGTCGGCGAACTCGCGCGCCACCCGGATCGCGTGCTCGCGCGACACGCCGGTGATGCGCTCCTGCCACGCCGGCGTATAGGCCACGTCCGCGTCGTAGGAGGCGGCCACGTTGCCGCCGCCCAGGCCCCGGTCCACGCCGTAGTTCGCCGCGAACAGGTCGAACACCGTCGTCACCAGGCACTCGCCGTCCGCCAGTTGCAGCTTCCTGGCCGCGACGTTGCGCCGGAGCACGTCTTCCTTTTCGCTGGCGGTGAAATGGTCGTGATGGCGGCCGCCGAAATACGGGAAGCCGACGGGAACGACCTCGTCGTGATTCCCCACGACGGATAGTCGCAGCTTGACGGGTGCGCCCCCGGCATCCCTGTCCTCGAGGTTCCACTTGCCCTTCTCGCCCCAGCGGAAGCCGATGCTGCCGAGCGGCACCACCGTGCGGCCGCTCGCCTCGTCGATCGCCACCGTCTTCCATTCCGGGTTGTTGCTCTCGCCGAGCCGGTCGGCGAAATCGCAGGCGCGCAGCAGCCGCTCGGGCACCCAGACCTCGCCCCGCTTCGCCAGGCGCACCAGCATCGGCATGTCGGTGTAGCGCCGGCAGTAGTCCTGGAAGTAGGCGCTTTTTCCGGACAGCAGAAATTCCTTCAGGATCACGTGCCCCATGGCCAGAGCCAGCGCCGCGTCGGTGCCCTGCTTCGGGTGCAGCCACAGATCGCACAGCTTGGCCACCTCGGAATAGTCCGGCGTCACCGCCACCGTTTTCGCGCCCTTGTAGCGCACCTCGGTGAAGAAGTGCGCGTCGGGCGTGCGCGTCTGCGGCACGTTCGAGCCCCAGGCGATGAGATACGTCGAGTTGTACCAGTCGGCGGATTCCGGCACGTCGGTCTGCTCGCCCCAGGTCTGCGGGCTGGACGGCGGCAGGTCGCAATACCAGTCGTAGAAGCTCATGCACACGCCGCCGATCAGGCTCAGGTACCGGCTGCCTGCGGCGTAGGACACCATCGACATCGCGGGGATCGGGGAAAAGCCGACGATGCGGTCGGGTCCGTGCTTCTGGATGGTATACACGTTGGCGGCGGCGGCGATCTCGTTGACCTCGTCCCAGCTCGCGCGCACGAAGCCGCCGAGCCCGCGCACCGACTGGTAAGACCGGAGCTGCTGCGGATCCTCGACGATGGTTTGCCACGCCTCCACCGGCGCCAGCCGCCGCCTGGCGTCGCGCCACAGCCTGAGCAGCCTGCCGCGCACCAACGGGTACTTCAACCGGTTGCCGCTGTACAGGTACCACGAATACGAGGCGCCGCGGGAACAGCCGCGCGGCTCGTGGTTCGGCATGTCGGGCCGCGTGCGCGGATAGTCGGTCTGCTGCGTCTCCCAGGTGACGATGCCGCCCTTGACGTAGATCTTCCAGCTGCACGACCCGGTGCAGTTGGTGCCGTGGGTGGAGCGCACGATCTTGTCGTGCTGCCAGCGCCGGCGGTAGCCTTCCTCCCAGCTGCGATCCTCGCGCGTGACCACGCCATGGTCGCCGGAGAAGGCGTCTTGCGCCCTGGCGAAAAAGGTCAGGCGGTCGAGAAAATGGCTCATCGTTGCTCCACAATAGCGGTGACTGGTGGCTGGTGATTAGTGACTGGCAACCAGAGAAAAACAGCGAATGGTTTGCACACCACTGTCTTTCGCCAAGTGCCAGTCACTGGTGTTTGCTAACCCATTGCCAGTCGCCAGTCACGAGTCACCAATCACCATATTCATCGTGCCTTCGGCACAAGGATCTCGGCGCGGCGCACCTCGGTAATGTACATCCAGATCAGCGACACCCAGGTGATCCCGTAGAGCAGCATGAAGCAGCTCGAGCGCACGCCGGTAACGTCCACCAGCGCCCCGAACAGGACCGGCAGCAGAAACCCGCCCAGGCCGCCGGCCATGCCGACGATGCCGCTCACCACGCCCATGTTCTTCTGAAACTCGACCCCCACGTACTTGAACACCGACGCCATGCCGAAGGCGAATGCAACGCCCATGATGAAAAGCAGCGGCGTGAACGTCCACGGGTTCAACCCGATGTGAAAGGTCTTCGGGCCGTTGACCGTGTACACGGTGAAATCGGTTTGCGGATAGGACAGCAGGAACAGGCAGATCCAGGCCGCCCAAAGCACCCACCAGGTGACCGCCTGGGCGCCGAACCGGTCCGCGAGCCACCCTCCGGCGGCGCGCAACACCCCCGCAGGCAGCGAGAAACCCATGGCGAGCAGTGCCGCATGGCGGATGTCGAATCCGTATTCCTGCGTGTAGTAGCGCGTCATCCACAGCGACAATCCGGTGAACCCGCCGAACACGATCGAGTAGTACTGACAGTACTTCCACACCCGCGGATCCCGCAACACCTTGAGCTGCTCCCCGAGCGAGACGCGCGTGTGCGGATTCACGCCGGGATCCGGGGCGCTCAGCGCCCAGAAGATCGCGGCGGTAACGAGGATCACCGCCGCGTACACGCGCGGCACCGACTGCCAGCCGCCTGCGGAGATGATCAGGGGCGCGACGAACATGTTGAGGGCGGCGCCGGATGTGCCCGCGCCGAACACGCCCATCGCGAAGCCGCGATTGCCCACGTCGAAAAATCGCGCTACGTACGGTGTGCCCACGGAGAACGTCGCACCCACCACGCCGAGGACCAGGCCGAGCGTCAGAAACTGCCAGAATTCGCCGGCGTAGCTGATCAGGTAGATGGGTGCGGCGGCGCCCAGCAGCGTCAGAAAGAACACGACGCGCCCGCCGAAGCGATCGGTCCATATCCCCAGCGGCAGGCGAAACACCGCCCCGGTGAGGATCGGGGTGGCGGTGAGCAGGCCGAACTCCGTCTCGTTCAGGCCGAGCTCGGTCTTGATGGGTATGCCGATCACGCCCATCATGGTCCAGATGCCGAAGCACACCATGAACGCCAGCGTGCTCGCGAACAAGACCGCCCAGGATCGCCCGGAGCGCTGTGTCATGACCGTTGTCTCCTTGATCGGCGCGACCGCTCCCTGCGCGGCAGCCATCCGACTTCGTGATTTCGGGCGGAAAGTAACAGCCCGTCCCGCGCGCGATGTTGACGCAGATCAATGGCTGCGTGCCCGCAGCCGGTCGCCGCAAACGGCGGCGGCTCCGGCGGGCCGCTCAGCGCATGCGCAATCTCCGCGGCACCGCCTTGAACAGCTCGGACCAGAGCACGCCGGCGGAAGCCGCGATCAGGGCGAGCAGCAGGTCGTACCAGGCGAGCGTCTGAAAACGGAAGATTCGCTGCAGCGGCGGCAGGTACAGCGCCAACAGCAGTCCACCGAGCGCGCCGCCCACTACCCACCACAACGCCCGGTTGGGCTGCGCGAGCGTAGTCAGGATGCTGCGCGTCTGGGAGCGGTTGGACAGAATCAGCCCGGCGTTCCCCAGCACCAGCGCGGCGAACGCCACCGCCCGCGCCCGCGGCTCGGCGAAGCCATGGTCCAGCACGAATCCGTACAGCGCCGCCGTCGCCACCAGCACCGCGAGGCCTTGCAGCAGGGAGAACCAGAGCAGCCGCGAGCCCAGGAGCGGCTCGCGCGGGTCGCGCGGCGGCCGCTTCATGACTCCGGGCTGCGCCGGCTCCGCCTCGAAAGCGATCGAGCACGCCGGATCGATCACGAACTCGAGAAAGACGATGTGCACCGGAAAGAACACCAGCGGCCAGCCGAACAGCAGCGGCAGCAGCGCCATGCCGGCGGTGGGAACGTGCACCGCCAGCAGGTAGGACATGGCGTTGCGGATGTTGTCGAAGATGCGCCGTCCCAGTCGAATGGTCTCGACGATGGACTTGAAGTCGTCGTCCAGCAGCACCAGCGAGGAGGCCTCGCGCGCCACGTCGGTGCCGCGACTGCCCATCGCCACGCCGATATGCGCGCTCTTCAGCGCCGGGGCGTCGTTCACGCCGTCGCCGGTCATCCCCACGATCTCGCCGTTGTCCTTGAGCGCGCCGACCAGCATCAGTTTCTGCTCCGGGACCACGCGCGCGAAGACGTTTGCCGTCGCCGCCCGCGCCCGCAATTGCGCCGCGTCCATCTTCGCGAGCTGCTCTCCGGTGACGACGCCGCCCGGCGAAGCGAGACCGATCTCGCGCGCGATCGCCGCCGCGGTGCCGGGATAGTCGCCGGTGATCATCACCACCCGCACGCCGGCGTCGTGGCATTCCCGGAGCGCCTGCGGCACCGTCCGCCGGATCGGATCGGCCAGCGCGATCAGTCCGAGGTAATCGAACACGAAGCCGGTCGGCTGCGGCGGCAATTCGAGGCCATGAAACCGGGCTTGCGCCACGGCCAGGACCCTGCTTCCCTGCGCCGCCAGCTTGGCCGTTTGCGCGAGGATGCGGTCGTGCAGCGGCGGGTCCGCCTTGCACAGCCGCGCAACGGCTTCCGGCGCGCCCTTCACGGCCACCAGCACTTCCTGATCCTGCCCGCTCCGCCAGCAATGGGTCACCGCCAGCAGTTCCGCCGTCAGATCGTATTCGCGCACCAGGTTCCAGTGGTTGCGTATGCGCGCGGTCTCGTGGTCCGACAAGAGCGCGTAGTGCAGTATCGCGCGCTCCATCAGATCCGAGGGGTTCATCTCGCAGGCGAGCGCCGCCGCCCGCACCACCGGGCGCAGCGCCGCCGGCAGCGGGCCGCGAGCCGTTTCGTGGCGGTGGCTGTCGCCGGCGATTTCCGCCACCGCCATGCGGTTTTCGGTGAGCGTCCCCGTCTTGTCCACGCACAAGACCGTCGCCGAACCGAGCGTCTCGATCGCCGGCATGCGCCGTGTCAACACCCCTTTCTGCGCGATGCGCCAGGCACCCAGCGCGAGGAACACCGTCAACACCACCGGAAACTCCTCGGGCAGCACCGCCATCGCCAGCGTGATGCCGGCGAGCAGCCCGTCGAGCCAGCCGGTGCGCAGCCACGCGTACAGCAACACCACCAGCAGGCACAGCCCAAGCCCGATCGCGGCGAAGACGCGCACCACGCGCGCCGTCTGCCGCTGCAGCGGGGTGTCCTCGACTTCGAGCGTCTGCAGCGCCCTGCCGATCCTGCCGATCTGGGAATGCGCGCCGGTGGCGAGCACGCGCGCGATGCCCTGCCCCTGCACCACCAGCGTGCCGGAAAAAACGAACGGCGACCCGTCGCCGCCCGGAGTCGCCATTTCTCTCGTTTCGGCGCCCGCCGCCCGCTTGGACGCCGGCAGCGACTCGCCGGTCAGCAGCGACTCGTCGGCGGCGAACTGGTTGCATTCGAGCAGCACGCCGTCGGCGGCCACGCGGTCTCCCTCGCCGAGCACCACCAGGTCGCCCGCCACCACCTCGCGCCCGGCGATACGGCGCTGGTGGCCGTCGCGGATCACCAGCGCGCGCGGGCTGGATAGATCGCGCAGCGCCTCGAGCGCGCGCTCGGTCTTGCGCTCCTGGTAGATGGTGATGCCCATTACCACGAGCACCGATACCAGCAGGATCAGCGCCTCGCGCACGTCCCCGAGCGCGAGATAGATCGCGCCCCCCGCCACCAGCAGCAGAAACATCGGCTCGCGAGCCACCTCCGCGGCGATGGCCCGCACGTGCCGCCGCCGTGCGCCCGGCAGCTCGTTCGGCCCGCGCTGCGCCAGTCTGCGCCCGGCTTCCGCTTCCGACAGACCGGTCACCAGCAGCCGTTCGTGTTCCGCCGCGTCCATTTGCCTTCAGTCGTCAATCCGGTTCCGGCTGTCGTCGTCGTGCAGTATCCGGTGCGCCGGTCCCTCGAGGTCGTCGTACTGCCCGCTTTTCACCGACCACCAGAACACCGCGCCGATCAGAAAGGCGAGCACGATGCTCAGCGGAATGAGGAGGTAGAGGATGTCCATGCTCTTTTCGTGACCGGTGACTGGTGATCGGTGATCGGAGAAAACCCGTATTGCCGGGGAACGGAAGGAGATCGAGCGTTACCGTTCACCCGTCACCGGTCACGGTCGTTCCTGTTCGCCATTCGCCGCTTGCCCCCTTGCCGCGCACTCGCAGCGCGTTCAGCACCACCGCCAGCGAGCTCGCCGACATGCCGACGGCGGCCAGCCAGGGCGTGACATAGCCCGCGCAGGCGAGCGGCAGCGCAATCACGTTGTAGGCGAATGCCCAGTACAGGTTCTGGCGCACGACGCGCAACGCCCTCACGCACAGGCGCACGCCGCGGACGAGGCTCTCCAGCCGGTGCGAGATCAGCACCATGTCCGCCGCCGCCTGCGCCAGCGCCGTGCCGCTCGCCATGGCGACCGACACCTGCGCCTGCGCCAGCACCGGCGCGTCGTTCACGCCGTCTCCCACCATCGCCACGACCGCGCCGCGCGACTGCAGCGTCTTGACGAAGGCCTGCTTTTGCTCCGGCGTCAGCCCGGCGCGGAATTCCGCGATGCCGGTTTCGGCGGCCACCGTCCGTACCGCATCCTCGCGGTCGCCGGACAGCAACACCACTTCCTTGCCCCGCTCGCGCAGCTCGCCCACTGCCGCGCGCGCGTCCGCGCGCACCGCGTCGGCGAGCGCGAACACCGCGATCGGCCCGCTCTCGCCGGCGAGCCAGATTTCGGTCGCGCTCGCCGGCCCTTCGGCGGCCGGCGCAATCGCCTGCGGCGCAGCTTCGAGCGCAAAGGCCTTGCGTCCGATGCGCAGCCGCCTGCCTTCGACTTCGCCCTGCATGCCCTGGCCGGCGAGGCTGCGCAATCGGGTCGCAGGCGTGCTGCTCCAGCCGGCGGCTTCGACGATCGCGCGGCCGAGCGGATGCTCCGACCCTCGTTCCAGCGCCGCCGCCAGCCCCAGCGCCTCTTTCCTCGTCGTCGCACCGAAGGTCTGCACCCGCACCACGCCCGGCCTGCCGGCGGTGAGCGTTCCGGTCTTGTCGAACACGAAGTGCGTGGCACGCGCCAGCGTCTCGATGGCGTGGCCGCGGGTGACGATCAGCCCATTGCGCGCCAGCGTC
>DASRFY010000120.1:0-32294 GCA_035651315.1 Burkholderiales bacterium | reverse complement strand
TCCAGTTACAAGACAGACACGGAGAAAAGCTTCAGAAGGTTTCGTGCTGCACGTAGTCTCGTTGACCCGTGTCGCTTGGAGGCAACGCCTTCTGTGCGTGAAACTGCGGCAGAGCGCGTCGTGAGCACGCACCTGCGGGAGGAAAGTTTTGGCCTTGACTATGACATCAACGCGTCAAGCATCCCGGTTCCGATAGGCCTTTCGGACTACCGACATAAATTCCCCGGAAACGGCCCTGCGCCGGTAGAAGACTCGGGGGTAAAGAGTCGCGGGTCAGATTGAGGTAGCCCCGGTGTGCGCGGTGTGTGATGTGCGCGGCCAAGTACCGGAGCGGAGTCAGCCGAACAGACAGGTCCGCAACGCCGCGAACAGCCTGGGCGGCGCCAGGTCGCGTACTCCGGGATAAGGCAACGCGTCGAGCGTGTTCTTCACGATCAGTCCCAGCTCGGTGTCGCCTTCAATCAGGAGCCTGCGTGTAAAGAACAGCGTATCGGGGTCCACGCTGCGCCGCGCGAGAGCGGCGAAATCCGCGGCGCAAGCCGAAATTGTGACGTCGGACGAGGCGAGCGCCGGGCGCGCGCGCATGCCGTGCTCGCCGATCTCGAAGCACACGCGAAGGTCCAGGTCGGTCACGTGAAGCGCGACGCGCTTGCCCGCCGAGCCGGCGAGCGCGTCGGGCAGCCGCACGCCCGCCGCCAGATTGACGGCGCACGCAAGCAACACGGCGCCGGGCCAGCTCGCCGCGGTTTGCAGCGACGGAAATGGAGCCATGAATCGGCCGCGCCATTTCATGCGGCGACTCGCTGCATGCCTGGCCTGCCGTACCAGTAGCCGTTGCACACGCCGCCCTGCGCGGCCGACTCGATGCGCGCCGCCGCTTCCGCGGCCGGCAGTTTTCCGTCGATCGCCTCGCGCACCGCCTGCAGCCACGCCGGGCAATGCCCCGTGCTCGGGCTCACTCGCACGGCGTCCACGCCCAGCGCGCGCAACACGGGCAGCTCGCCGACCAGGTTGTACGTCGCGTCGGACTGGATCTGCGTGCCGTTGAGCCGCAGGAAAGACGCGCCCTCGCGCGTGGACAGGCGCAGCCCGTCCGGGTGCTCGAGACAGGCGAAGCCGCAGTCGTCGCGCCGGCGTTCGTAATACCGCGCGGTGAAGCAGCGCGCGGAAAAGGCGAGCGGCAATTGTCCGAGCACGAAGACTTCCGTCTCGAGCGGCGGCGGGCGCCTCTGCTGCATCCGCGCAAGCGCGGCGCGCGACAATTCGACCGGCATCACCCAGCGCACCGCGCCCATCCGCGCCAGGATTTCGAGCGTCTCGACGTTATAGCTGTTGATATGCGGGCCGGCGACGAAGGGCACGCCGGCGCGCGCCGCCATCGCCACCGCCGAGAGATCGTTGGCCTCGACCGCGAAGCGTCCGTTCGCAACCATGCGGCGCAGCCACTTCAGATCGGATTCCGATTCGAGCAGCGCCTGGCTGGAGAGCACCACTTCCTTTCCGGCGCCCGCGAGCCGCTGCGCGAGGTCCAGCCAGTCGTTCAGGCGCAGCTCGTGGCGGCGCGAGCAGATCACCTCGCCGAGATAGACGATGTCGCAGGGCGAAGTCTCGACTTGCCGGTAGAAATCCAGCACGCCTTGCTTCGGCCAATAGTAGAGCAGCGGTCCGAGCGCGAGTTTCATTGCCCAACACCTCCCTTGTTCCAGTGCGGCGCACGTGCGGCGACCGATCGAGTCTCGGTCACTTCCAGGGCCTTTCGTAGGCGCCGAGCGTGTGCTGGCTGCCTTCGGCGAGCGCATCGAGGCGTGTGAGCCAGTCCGCGCGCGGCGACCACTGCGCCGCGCCGTCGCGCAGCGCGTCGATCGCCGCGCGCCAGACGCGTGTGACTTCCGCGACGTAGGCGGCGCTGCGCTGGCGTCCTTCGATCTTCACCGCTTTCACGCCCGCCCACGCGAGCCGGGGAAGCAGCTCGAGCGTGTTGAGGCTGGTCGGCTCCTCGATCGCGTACTGGGTACGACCGGCGATTTCGAAGCGGCCCTTGCAGATCGTCGGGTAGCCGGCGCGCTCGCCGGCAGCATAGCAGTCCACCAGCACGCCGTTCAGGCGCGACTCCAGTCCGCGCGGCCCCTGTTGCCAGCGAACCGCACTCGCCGGCGAGCACACGCCCGCGGTATTGGGCGACTGGCCGGTGACATAGGACGACAGCGCGCAGCGCCCTTCGACCATGACGCAGAGACTGCCGAATCCGAAGACCTCGACCTCGGCGTCGCATCCGGCGGCGACCTGCGTCACCTGCGCCAGGGTAAGCACCCGCGGCAGCACCGCGCGGCTCACGCCGAACTCGCGCACGAACAAATTGATCGCCTCGTGCGTGGTGGCCGACCCTTGCACGGACAGATGCCGCCGCAGCCGCGGCTGGCTGCGCGCGGCGTAGGCGAGCACCGCCATGTCCGCCACGATGATCGCATCCGCGCCCAGATCGGCGGCGCGGTCCACCGCGCGGCACCAGCGCTCGACGGCATCGGGCTGCGCGTAGGTGTTGATCGCGACGAACACGCGCGCGCCGCGCGCATGCGCGTGGTGAATGCCGCGTTCGAGCTCGCCATCGGAAAAATTGAGACCGGCAAAGTTGCGCGCGTTGGTCCCGTCGCGGAAGCCGACGTAGACCGCGTCGGCGCCGTTGTCGACCGCGGCCTGCAGCGCGGCGAGGCTGCCCGCGGGACAGACCAGCTCGACTGCGCCTGTATTCACGGTGTTACGCTCCGAACAGAACCTGAAGCTCTCACCGCGGAGGACGCTGACGACGCGGAGGAATGGTAAATCAGGCGTTCACCACAAGGGCGCAAAGGGCACGAAGGACACAACGGAATTCCGTATTTCATGGATTGTTTGTGCATCTTCGTGCCTTCGTGGTTCGCTTCCAGATTTTCGCCTTGCTAGCGTGTGGCGGCAGAAGTCGCCGGAGAAGCAAGCAGCGCGGCCTCCGGATGGACGAGCGCCTGCACCCGCGGCAGCAACCCTTCGAGAAGCCGTTGCGCCTCGTTCGGGTCGAAATCGGCATGGTAGCGCTTGCGCACGCCGTGCTCGGAGAGCAACACGTGCAGGTCCGGCTTGAGCGCGTGGCGTGCGAGGCAGCTCTTCGCGCACTCCAGCGGACAGCCGTCCAGCGCCACGATCTTCCTTCCCGACTTCGCGACTCCCAGCAGATGCGGCACGTTGCCGCCCACTCCCGCGATGCACGACATCTCCGCCGCACCAAGCCGGTCCAGCTTCAGCGCCAGGTGATTGGCGAGCTGCGCCGCGCTCGAGCACCCCGAGCACGAATACACCAGCGGCAGTTCACGCTTCGCTTTCATCTTTCTCAATCAAACCGCGGGCGAACCACCAAGGACACCAAGAGCAGCAGGAAGGCGGACACCGAACCGCGGGCTGCACGAACCGGACTGGAACCCACGTAGGTCGTCAAATCCGCACGTTGTTGGATTCCAACTTTCTTGGTGCCCTTGGTGCTCTTGGTGGTTCGCTTATTCGTTTCCCTCTTCCAGGCGGCCGCGCAGGACGCTCTTCAGCACGAGCACAAGGAAGATCACGCCGCCGATCACGGCGATCAACCCGCCGAACCCCATCAGTCCCATTCCCGCCACCTTCTCGATGCCGTCCAGCGCCTGCGCGGCGCCGGCCACCTTGCGCTGCACGCCGTAGCCGCCCGACCAGACCAGCCCGCTGATGTGCAGCATCTGCCCCACGCCGTAGAGCCAGGCCTGGACGCGCGCCGCGCGCGCGTCAACCCGCTCGTATCCCAGCTTCGGCAGCAGCAAGTAGGTCACGCCCATGAAGGCTAGCGTCACGCCGACGATGCTGCCGTGGTAGTGCGCGGGCACCTTCACGTTCGAGCCGTCGATGGTCAGCCCGATCAGCCCGCCGAACGCGAACAGTGCGAGCGACATTCCCAGCGCCGCGCGCAGCGCGCGCTCGTCCGGCGTGCCGGCTCGCGCCCGTGCGAGCGCGTACAGCACCGCCAGCCCGATGGGAAGGATGGTCAGCCCGCCGCCGAAGCGCATCAGCCAGGTGAGCAGCCGATGATGCTCCACTGAGGCGACGTCCCAGGCGAGGTAGATGACCGGGGTCAGGAACACGGAGGCGAGCGCGATGCCGAACAGCAGCACCGCCACCCGCGGCGTAAGCGGCAGCGCGCAGCCCGATTCCGATGCAAGCCACAACCAGGCTGCGAACATCAGCAGCGTCCAGGTGAACTGGAGCACGTGCCCGCCGCCCCAGAACAGCAGCTCGTAGTAGGCCTTGCCGTCGAGCGCCGCCGGTACTTCCAGCCAGGACCACGCGAACGCGGAGAGCGCGATGGCGGCGGAGACGGCCGCTGCGTTCAGTGCAAAGCGCAGCGCGCCCTGCCCGTCCAGGACCGCGCCCACCCGCGGCACTGCGCGCATCGCGCGCAGCACGATCAGTCCGACGCCGGCGGCAAGCGTCACCAGTCCGCCGAGGAACAGCCGGCTTTCCAGGACCGGGACATAGTTGCTCATGATCGGCTGCGGCGAGCCGACGAACGCGCTGGCGGCCATCGCCGCCGTGCCGATGCTCGACACGAGCAGCGCGGCCCATCCGCCGGCGAGCCAGGCCCCGGTGCAGTTCAGGCTCCAGAACACGCCCGCGAATGCGACGAACCACACCAGCACCGACAGGTCCACGTGCACGACCAGCGCCACATGGAAGAAATCGACGAGCGGAAACACGCTTTGCACCCAGGGCGTTCGCGAGGCGACCAGCAGCACCGAGAACAAACCGGCGCCGATGAGCGAGATCACGCCGAGCATCAACCAGCCGAAGGCGAGCCGCGCGCGCGCATCGCGCGGCACCGCGAGGCCGTATGCCACGCTCGGCAGGCTCCAGGCCGCCGGGGAAATCAGGGTGTGGGAAAGCATTCTCACACCGGTTCTCCTTCCAGCCGCGCAGGCGAATCGACCTGCGTGCGCAACTCCGCCAACCCGGCCGCAACCACGAGCGACTGACCCGGACCGGCGGCGACCAGGCGCACGCGTTGGCGCGGCACCGAGCGCCGCAGCCGCGGCGCGCGCGTGCCGGCCAGACGTTCCGCGATCCACTCCGCCCCGAGCCGGTAGGCGCAATCGCCCTCGCCGCAGGTACCGACCACCACGCCCCGCGCGCCGCGGCGCAGCGCGTACGCGATGAAGGACGGCGGCAGCATCCCGATGCAGGGCAGGCTGAACACCGCGACGTCGCGGCTCGCCAGCGTATCGAGGTCCGCTCCGCAGTCGCAGCCGAAGACGACGTAACGCGCCTGGTTCGGCCCGGGCGCAAGCGCGGCGCGCAGCCGGGCGCGCAGGGAGTCGAGGCGGAGCTGCGGCATCTCGATTCCGCTCGCGAGTACCGCGACCGACCGGAACGGGGTCGCGGACGGACAGGCGCCCACACAGATGCCGCAGGATGCGCAGCGGTCGGGGGCGACCTGCGCCTGAAGCCTGTGCCGCCCGCCGATCGAGTGCGGCACGAGCGCGATCGCCGCGTACGGACAATCGGCCACGCACTGCCCGCAGCCGTTGCAATTGAGCGGATCCACCGTCGCCGCCGGCGCGCGCTGGCCGCGCGCGAAGAGCGGCAGCGCAGCGAGCAGCAGCGTCGCCCCACCCGCCAGCCACCACACGGTCTGCGCGGAGGTTTCGTACATCAGCGGATGCACGAACATGTAGAACCAGTCGAGCCCGAGCTGCACCGGCACGCGCGCAAGATCGGCGGGCGGCAGGCTCAGCGCGGGATGCAGCACGCTCACCGCGAGCAGCGCGCCGAAGCACCAGGCCGCGAGTCGACGCGAAGGCAACGCGGCGGGACGGCTCAGCCGCTGGATGTGCACCCACATGCCGAGCAGGAGCAACAAGGGAATGCCGATGTGCAGGAACACCAGCAGGGAAAAGAAGCGGTCGTTGACCGCGCCCGGGAAAACGAAATTGCGCGCCAGCGGCTCGCCGAAGATGCCGAGCGCGTCCAGCCATTCCATGCTGGCGATCGCGGAGAACTGCGCGAGCCGGTCCCATACCAGCCAGTAGCCGCCGATTCCGGCGGCGTAGGTGAGCCAGATGAGCGGCAAGCCGGTGAGCCAGGAGAAGGTACGGAAGCCGCCGAAGCGGCGCGAAAGCGTCTCCTTGAGCAGGTGCAGGAGCATCACCGCCGAGAACCCGGCCGAGGCGTAGCGGTGCAGGCTGCGCATCAAACCGCCCACGAGCCACGGGCTGTGCGTCATGCGCTCGACGCTTTGCCAGGCGCCGTTCACGCTGGTATCGAAGGCAGCGTACAGATACACGCCGCTCGCGGTGAGGATCCAGAAGAAATAGAAGCCCAGCGCGCCGAGGTTTCGCAGCGGGTTGTCGCGCGCGCCGGTCACGGTATCGAGCGCGCGTTCGATCGTTTGCCACCAGCGCGGCGCGCGCATTGGGACGGCCGCGCGCGGACCGGCGCCCGCCTCGGCACGCCGTGGGGCAGTCGGAGCAATGGCGACAGGGGGCGCAGCGGCGATCATGGTCAGCGCCTGAATACCAGGCCCCCCGCTTGCGCGTCGAAGTCCACCAGCAGGATCTGCGCGGGCGCGAGCTCCACCGTCTCTTCGCGCTCGAAGTCGAATTCGCCGCTCGCGACGTCGGACAGCTTCGCCTCGATGCGATGGCGTCCGGCCGGCACCGGAAAGCGCCGGTACACCGAGGTCGCGCCGTCGCGCGAGAGCCCGGACGGCTGCAGCACGTCGCGGTACACGGGCGCGTCGTCGATCTTCAGCTCGATCCGGGTCGGCGCGCGCTCTCGCGGGCATACCTCGCGGATGCGCATGTTGGGCGGCAGCTTCGCCAGTTCCTCGTCGCTGCGTTTCCGGCACGCGCCGACGCGCTGCGCGGTGTGCGTGAAGCTCACCTTGACGAGCGCCATGCCGGGCGCCAGGTGCGTGTACGCGGGAGAGGTCGAAAAGTAACCGAGCGCGGCGGCGAACAGCCCGTAGAGCACGACCTGGCCGAGGATGCGGGCGACGGGTTTCATTTCATCACCTCCTCAGGCCGACGCAGCGGCGGGCGCAAAGCGGAATGCGTCGGAAAAGCAGGCATCCTCGGAAAGCCCGCGCGCGATGAACTCGGGATGCGCCGCCTCGACCATCTGCATCGAGCCGCAGGCGTACACCTCGTAGCCCCCGAGTGTCGGGAAATCCTGCAGGATCGCTTCGTGCACGAGCCCGGTGCGGCCGCTCCAGCCGTCTTCCGGCCGCGGCTCGGAAAGCACCGGCACGAAGCTGAAGTTCGGGTGTTCGCGCGCCCAGCGTTCCGGCAGCTCCGCCATGTACAGGTCCGCTCGCGTGCGCACGCCCCAATACAGCACCATCGGCCGGCGGACGTTCTTGCGGAACGCTTCCTCGAGCATGCTCTTCACCGGCGCGAACCCGGTGGCGCCGGCGACGAAGATGATCGGCCGCGGGCTTTCCTCGCGCAGGACAAAGGCGCCGAACGGTCCCTCGAAGCGCAGCCGGTCTCCGGCCTTCATCGCGTCGAACACGTGGCCGGTGAAGCGGCCGCCGGCAATGCGGCGCACGTGCAGTTCGATCAGATCCGAAGCGCCGGGCGCGGCGGCGAAGGAAAAGCTGCGCTTCGCCCCGTCTTCCAGCACGATGTCGATGTATTGGCCGGCGCGATACTCGATCCGGTCGGCCCCCTCGAGCCGGAGCCAGAGCAGCATCACCTCCGGCGCCGCGCGCTCCATGCGCACCACGATCGCCTCCCAGACGCGGCCCGGCGCGGCCGTCGTCTCCACTTCGAGGTCCAGGTCGGAAAGGGCGGTGGCGCAGCACAGCAGCGCTTTTCCATGACCGCGCTCCTCGTCGGAGAGCGCCGACTTCTGGTACGCGCCGTATTCCACCGTGCCCTGCACGATCGTCGCCTTGCACACGCCGCAGCCGCCGTTGCGGCAGTCGTAGGGCAGCGCGATGCCCTGGCGCAGCCCGGCTTCGAGCAGCGTCTCGCCCGCGCGCACGGTTGCCGACAGATTGCTGGGCCGGAAAGTGGCATGCTGCTCGTGGCCGCGCGCGCGCCGCTCCGGCAGCCAGGGCACGAGAAACAGCAGCAGCGTCGCGCCGAACGCGAGCGCCCATGCCTTGCCGGGAGACCAGGCATAGATCAGCGGGTACAGCGGCAGGTAGTACCAGTCGAGCGCCAGCGCGGCGGGCTCGACCGCGAGGTCCGCGGGTCCCTGGCCGAGCGCCGGTTTGACCAGCGAAAGCACGACGAGCGAGGCGGCAAGCGGAGCCGCAATCGCGCGCGGCGGATTCATGGGCGCGCGCGGCACGCGCTGGGTATGGACCCAGGCCAGGATCAGCACGCCGAGCGGGATGCCGATGTGCAGAAACGACAGCAGCGAGAACAGCCGGTCGTTGACGCTGCCGCGGAACGCGAAGTTGCGCGCCGCTTCGCCGGCGAAGACGGGGAACCAGTCGAGCCACTCGCCGGTGGCGGTGGCCACGAACTGGCCCAGCCGGTCCCAGGGCAGCATGTAGCCGTTGATCCCGGAGGCGTACACGAGCCACAGCAGCACGACCCCCGTCGCCCACGTGAACCAGCGGAAGTCGCGGTAGCGGCCGAACACGAAGTGGCGGACCATGTGCAGGAGCATCACCAGCACCATGCCGTCGGAGGCGTAGCGGTGCAGGCTGCGAATCAGCCCGCCGAGGTACCACTGGCGGGTGAGCGCCTCGACCGAGGAGTAGGCCTGCTCGACGCCGGTGTCGAAGAAGGCGTACAGGTACAGGCCGCTGCCCAGCACGATCCAGAACAGGAAGAACGCGATCGCGCCGAGGTGGTAGAGCGGATTCAACACCTGGCCGAAGAAGGCGTTGAAGCCGGCCTCGACCCGCAGGAACAGCCACTGCCCGGCACGCTGAAGACCGTGCGTCATCTGCGGCGCCTTTCGTGCCCCGAGGGCACGGCATTGTCTGGAAACAGGGTCATTTGCTCACCAATCGGTCGCGCGCCTGCGCGCGCACGACCAATCTACCGAGCGAACCGGAAAAGCGATTTGATGCGCATCAAGCCCGCCGCTGGCGGGCCTGAGAACCCAACGCAGAGGCGCAGAGGACGCAGAGGGCGCAGAGAAAAACAAAAGAGAGTGAAGTGATAAAGGTCGCAAACGGACAAACAACCACTGGCTGTCTCCTGGGCAATGTGCCTTGCGCAAATACCCCAACAGCTGTAAGCACCAAGAGCAACAAGAGTAGGAGAGATCGATCTTGACGAATTTCGGGTGTCTTGGTGTCCTTGGTGGTTCACCTGAAGTTGGTTTTGCCTTTTCTCTGCGCCCTCTGTGTCCTCTGCGCCTCTGCGTTGGGGTTTGGATTTCCGATCAGCGCCGATGGCGGCGCCATTCGCCGGCGAGGCCGAAGGCCACAGCGCCGAGAATGGAAAGCCCGGCGAAGATTTCCACGAACAGCGAGTAGTTGAGCCGGTAGCGGCCGCTGGAGCGGTCGTACACGGTGCAGAACAGCCGCACCTTCTCCAGCCAGCCGCGCCAGTCGCCTTCCGAGACCGGCGTTCCGGTGATCAGTTGCTTGAGCGGCTCGACCAGCAACGGCGCGTCGAAGCGCTCGCCGTAGATCTGGCGAACCACGCGGCCCTGCGCGTCGAGCACGGTAACCTGCGCGATATGGTCGAAGCCCTTGGGCGTCGGATACCAGGTGAATCCGAGGGCTTGCGTGAACGCGGAGACGGTTTGCGCGTCCGCCGCGAGAAACTGCCAGCGCGGGTCGTCGATGCCGTGGTTGCGCGCGAACGCCGCCAACGCCTGCGGGGAGTCGAACGGCACGTTGAATCCCACCGTGATCGCCGCGAACGCATCCTGCCCGAGCGCCTCGCGCGCCGCCCCGATCGCGCGCCGCAGGTACTGCACCGACACCGGGCAGGCCTGGGAGCAGCCGGTATAGATGAACTGCACCAGCAGCGGCTTGCCGCGATATTCCGCCAGCCGGACCCGGCGCCCGTCGCTTCGCGTCAATGTGAAATCGGGAACCTGCCCGCCGATCGCGGCCTGGCTCAGCGCCAAGGCCTTCTCCATGTTTGGCGGCCCGCCCTGCGCCGACGCCAGCGCCGACATCACTGTAAGGGCGGCGCCCGCCACGGTTAAAAGGATGCGCTTGAAGATCATTTCAAAGGCCGGTTCAACCACAGAGGCACAGAGACACAGAGGAAACCCAAATGGGTGAAAGAGCAACAACCAGGATCAATGAGGCTTTGTCCCGGGAATGGCTGAATGCATCAGGGGTTTTGTGTCGATTTCGCCTTTCTCTGTGTCTCTGTGCCTCTGTGGTTAATCCCGCTTTCATTTGAGCGCGGCTTCGAGCATGGCGGCGGAGAGCAGCAGCGCGAGCTGGGCGAGCGAGGCGAAGAAATTCCGCATCGCCTCGCGCCGGTACGGATTGCGCAGGAGCCGGTGGCTCTTCCACAGGAACCAGCCGCCGCCGAGGGCCGCGCCGGCGAAGTAGATCCAGCCGGCGCCGTAGAGCACCGGAAGCAGCGAAACCGCCACGAGCGCCGCGGTGTTGCCGAAGATCACGCGTGCGGTGCGCACGTTGCCGATGACCGCCGGCAGCATCGGCACCCCGGCCGCGACGTAATCCTCGCGGTACGCGATCGCCAGGCTCCAGAAGTGCGACGGCGTCCAGAGGAACAGCACCATTGCGAGCAGCAGCGGCTTCGGGTCGAATGCGTCGCCCGCCGCCGCGGCGCCGGCCAGCACGGCGAAGCTGCCGGCCAGTCCGCCGACTACGATGTTGAGCCAGGTGCGGCGCTTCAGCCACACGGTGTAGACGATGGCGTAGAAGAACGCGCCCAGGAACACGTAGAGCGCGGTCAGCGCGTTGAGCGCATAGGCCGCGGCCGCGACGGAGCCGGCGAGCAGGGCCATGATCACCCACATCCAGCGCGCGTCGTGCACCAGTGAACCGGTTACGAACGGGCGGTCGCGGGTGCGCGACATGCGCCGGTCGAGATCCTGCTCGACGTACTGGTTGAACGCGCCGGCTGCGGCGGAGGCGATCAGCACCGACAGGCCGAGCGCCAGCATCCGCCACGCCGCCAGCGCCGGACCCGGGGTCATCGACACCGCGGCGAGCGCCGTCCAGGTGATGACCACGCCGATCCTGATCTTGAACAGGGCGAAGACCGCTTTCACTGTCGTCTCCCTTGAGAATCGCCTCCGCCCGGTTCAGCCGATCAGCCAGACCTGGGACAGATACTTCCAGTTGACGAAGTAGTACAGGACGAAGGCCACCAGGAACACCATCGCGAAAGTCAGCGTGCCCGGCGCGGCGAACCCGCCGATGCCGATGCCACCGTGGCCCTCGATCGCGGCCGCCACCGGCGGCAGCCGCAGCGGGTTGATCTTGTCGCCGTACGAGTCCCTCGCATCCAGACGCCTGCCCCACAGCAGCGATCCGACGGTGATGAAAATGTAGATCGCGCCGCCCAGGACCGCCGCCATTCCCGCCACACCCATGAGGCCCATCATCAGGTAGGCGGTGCCGGGATATTCGTAGGGCATCGTTGCGCCGGTGAATGCCATGTCCCAATGGCGCCGCGCCACGCCGAGCGTTCCGGCGCCCATGAGGAACAGCGCCACCAGCGCCATGCCGAGGCCGAACAGGTAGGGTTGCCACTTCGCGAGTCCCGGCAGGATCAGCTCGCGGCGGAACAGTACCGGGATGAGGAAATAGGTGAGCGCCATGAACGCGAGCGTGGTGCCGACCACCACCGTGGCGTGGAAGTGCCCGGGCACGTAGACCGTGTTGTGGATGATGATGTTGAGCTGCTCGGTGCCCATCATCACGCCCGAGATGCCGCCCAGGAAACCGAAGCCGATCAGCGAGATGAACATGCCCGAGAACACCGGGTTGCCCCACGGCGCCTTGCGGATCCACTCGAAGAGTCCCTGGTTGTAGCCCTTCTTCCGCTGCGCCACTTCGATGGACCCCGGCACCGTCAGGCCGTGCACCATGCTCGCGAGCACCGCGAGGTACATCGCGTAGCTGGTGTTGAAGACCTTCCACTCCGAGCTGATGCCGGGATCGACCAGCAGGTGGTGCGCGCTGGCGAGCTGCAGGAACAGGATGTAGAGCAGGAAAGCCGTGCGGCTCACCTTCTCCGACATGGGCTTGGCGCCGAACACGATCGCCGCGATCGCGTACCACACCGCAACGTGCGCCGCCACGTTGATCTGCTGCGACGAGTGCCCGAACGCCCACCAGACCGTCTTGTACATCAGCGGGTCGATATGGCTGATCAGGCCCGCCGACCAGAGGAAGGTCGGGATCAGGATGATCGCCCCGGAGGCGATGGTGAAGATCGCGATGATGCAGGCGGTCAGCGCGCCGAAGGTCACCAGCGGAATCGATCCTTCATAGGTTCGCTCGCCGCGCGCCACCACCAGCGTGCCGAGGAAGACGAAGCAGCCGATCAGCGCGCCGACCGCGAACAGAATCAGGCCCAGATAGAAGTGCGGCTGGGCCGGCATCGGCGCGTAGGAGGTCATCATCACGCTGGAGCCGCCCTGGAAGATCGCGACGTTGGTCGCCACCGCCCCGATCACCATCAGCGCGAAGCCGAGCCATGCCATGCGCGGCGTGGCGAGCCGGCTGCGCAACAGCGTCGAGGAGCAGAAGTACAGCACCGCGATCTCGAAGAAGATGATCCAGAAGATCAGCATGTCGATGCCGTGCGCGGTGAGCGTCATGTAGAACTGGTCCGCGGCCAGCAGGCGCACCGCCGGCCAGCGCGTGAGCGTGACCAGCAGCGCGAGCACGCCGCCGAGGAGCAGCGCCAGAACCGCCGCCACCGCGTGCGCCTTCATCAGCGTCTCGGCGGACTTGTGAAACTGCAGCCCGGTGTCCGGGCAGGTCCTGAACATGGGAACGGTGGCCATTTGCTCTCCCTGCTATCGCTTGTCGACGACGTAAAGGTTGGAGGCCATCGTGTGATGGCCGATGCCGCAGTACTCGTTGCAGATCACGGAGTACTTGCCCGCGCGCGTGGGCGTGATGGTGTACACGCCCTCGTAGCCGGGAACGACCTGGATGTTCATGTTCTCCGGCTGCAGCGAGAAGGAGTGCATGTAGTCCATCGACGACAGATGCAGACGGTAGGTCTGCCCCTTCTCCAGCTCGAGGATCGGCCACCATGCCCACAGGCGCCCGACCACGTACACGTCGCTTCCGGGGGGCGGGTGCACCACCGGCACCTGCTGCTCGGTCTCGGTGCGTACGGTGTACTTGTCCACCATCGCCTGCGCCTTGGCGCTGTAGGCCTCGGGCGTCACGCGGTAGGCCTCGTTGGACAGGTTCTGTTTTCCGAAGACGTGCCAATACGGCATCATGAAAAACAGGATCAGGCACCACGCAAACGCGATCACGATCCAGGTGCCTTCGACACGGTCCAGGGGCTGTTTCCACCAGACTCGACTGGCGGGCGGCAGAATTGCGCTCATGTGCGTTCCTCCATGACCGGCCGGTTACTTGCCGATCGGGATGGTGACGATCTCCATCACGCCCCATACGATGTAGAAGACGGTCGGGACGGTGATGCCGAGGAAAAGCAGCAGAAACGGGTTGTCCAGAATCTGCTGCATCACCGGCATGCGCTCCTGGCCGGACGGCTCGCTCCCGCCCGCGGCGGGCTGTACGGTATCGGTCATTTGCCTCTCCTGGATGCTCGATCGGAATGTCGAGGTGTCCTTGCGGGACACTGCGCAGTCGAGGCTACGCGGGAGAGCGGCCGAAAAAATTGATGCGAATCAAGAAACGCCGGACATCCGCGGCGGGTTTGTCCTCATGGCAAGTGACTGAATACAATGCGGCCTCGCGCGCTTCGCGCGCGCCTTGCGGAGTGGAACATGCAAGAAGTCGATCGGCGTCGAGTGGCGGGATGGCTGTTCACCTGCTGCGTGCTGGTGTTCGCGATGGTGGTGGTGGGCGGCGTGACCCGGCTCACGCACTCGGGATTGTCCATCGTTGAATGGGAGCCGCTGGTGGGCACGATACCGCCGCTGTCTCAATCGGGCTGGGAGGAAGTATTCGAAGAGTACAAGGCGACCCCGGAGTACGAGAAAGTCAACAAGGGCATGCCGCTCGAGGAGTTCAAGGGCATTTTCTGGTGGGAGTACTTCCACCGCCTGCTCGGCCGGGCGATCGGCGTGGTTTTCCTGCTGCCTTTCCTGTGGTTCGTGCTGCGCCGGAAGATCGACGGCCGGCTGGGCGGGAAATTCGCGGCCATCTTTCTGCTCGGCGGGCTGCAGGGCGCGATGGGCTGGTACATGGTGAAAAGCGGCCTCGTGGACGACCCGCGGGTGAGCCAGTACCGCCTGACCGCGCACCTGGGGATCGCAATCCTGATCTTCGGCGCCATGCTCTGGTCCGGGCTCGAAGTGCTGAATCCCGCGCGCGCGGGACTGCCGCCTGTCAGGCGCAAGCTCGCGCGCTATGCGGCCGCGCTCACCGCGCTCGTCTTTCTGATGGTCCTATCGGGGGGATTCGTGGCTGGTATCCGCGCCGGGCTCGCCTACAATACCTTCCCGCTGATGAACGGACATTTCATGCCGCCCGAGATACTGATGCTGGAGCCGTGGTGGACGAACCTGTTCAACAACATGGCCACGGTACAGTTCAATCACCGGCTGATCGCCTGGCTGCTGATCTTCCTGGTGCCCGCGCTGTGGATCGCCGCGCGCCGCACGAGCCTGCCGGACCGCGCGCGGCTCGCCGCCAACGCGCTGCTCGTCATGCTCGCGATCCAGGTCACGCTCGGCATCAGCACGCTGCTGCTCGTCGTGCCGGTGCCGCTCGCCGCCGCGCACCAGGGCGGCGCGGTGCTGCTGTTCGCCGCCAGCCTCTGGTTCGCCCACGCCGTGCGCGAAGCCTGAGTAGAGGCCGGCCCATGGCCGGCTTCAGAATCCAACGCAGAGGCGCAGAGGACGCAGAGGACGCGGAGAAAGGCAGGAATTCGGAAAATGAAGTCGACACGCAACACGCAAGATTACGCAGGCGCGCATTGCTCTTGTTCTGCCTGTGAGCTTCATGATGTGACGTGACAACTCCCCTGCGTTGAGTATCCGGAATCTCGTGTGTGCTGTAACTGGCGCATTGATTGATCGTGTTTTCACGTTCGGAATGATTTTTCTCTGCGACCTCTGCGTCTCTGCGTTGAGGTTTTGATGCTGCATTGAGGTTTTGATGCCTTCGCCGCGGATCGCAAAACTGGCGCTGGTCGCCACCGCATTGATGCTCGCCATCCTGGCGAGCAGCGCGTACCTGCGTCTCTCGGCCATCCAAGGCGGCTGCGCGCCGGGCAGCGCGTGCGTCGCGGCCGCCGGGGCGGAACAGGCGCCGCACGGCGTGCGCAGCCTCGCGCGCGCGGCGCACCGGCTCTCGGCATCGGCTGTCGCGGTGGTGGCGCTGCTGCTTGCCGCGCTTTCCTGGCTGCGACGGGAGGGAACCCGGGAGACGCGCTGGGTTGCGCTGCTGCTGGTTACGCTCACCGCGTTTCTCGCGGTGCTCGGCGCGACAGCGGGCGGCAGCTCCGCGCCGGCGGTGACGCTGGGCAACCTGCTCGCCGGCAACGCCATAGCCGGGGCCGCGTGGTGGCTGTACGCGCGCAACCGCCTGGCGCCACCGCCGGCGGCGCGCGCGGTACGCCGGATGGCCGCGGGCGCCGCCGCGGCCCTGGCCGTCGCCGCGGTGCTGTTCGCGCTCGCGACCTTCTCCGTTGCGCCCTCCCTTTCCGTCGGAACAGCGCTGGCGCAGAACCTCGCCGCGTCCCTCGCCCTGCTCGCCTGCGTCTGGCTCTCGGCTCGCATCGTGTCTCCGCGCCATTGATTCGGATCAAGGAAGGCAGCGCTCCCGTGCCGCCAGAATGCATCGTGTTCGAAGCGCGTTCGGAGGAGGGTTCGATGGCTGCCATCGGCGAGTTCATGACGAGTATGCACCGCGACTGCGACCGCCACCTGGCGGAGGCGGAATGCGCGGTGTCGCGGGACGACTGGGATGCATGCGCCGCTCACTTTGCCTTGTTCTGCGGCGCGATGGAGAAACACTTCGATGCCGAGGAAACGATACTGTTTCCGGCTTTCGAGGAAGAGACCGGCGGGGAGATCGGGGCGACGCGCGTGATGTCCATGGAGCACCTGCGCATGCGCGACATGATGCGCGATCTCGCGGCCGCGCTCGAGCTGCGCGACGCCGGGGGCTATCTGGAGCTTTCGGACACGTTCTCGATCCTGCTCCAGCAGCACAACATCAAGGAGGAGCACGTGCTCTATCCGATGATGGAGGAGACGCTTTCCGGGCGAGGCGAGGCGCTGCAGGCGGAAATCGAGGACCTGCGCGAGGAGAGCTGAAAGGCCTCATGCAGCCGCCGAAAGTGCTCGACTGCCGCGGACTGGAGCCGCCCGAGCCGCTGGAGTGCGTGCTGGAAGCCATCTCGCGGCTCGGCGCGGACGAGCAGGTGCTCATGCTCATCGACCGCGAACCCAGGCCGCTGTACCGCATCCTGCGCGAGAACCGCTACGACTTCAGAACCGAGCTGAACGAGCGGGGCTGGTTCGAGGTCTTGATCTGGCGATCGCCTTGAGCGGCGAGAAATTCTTCTACGGCCGGTCGCCGCCGCTGTCGATCCCCTTCAAGTTTTTTGCCAGCGCGCCGCCTTTCGGGCTGGCCGCCTGCCTCGTCCTGCTGTGGGCGGGGCCGGACGCGTTCGCCTCGCGCTGGACGCCGGCGCTGCTCGCGGTGACGCATCTCACGACGATCGGTTTTCTCGCCATGGTCATGATCGGCGCGCTCGTCCAGGTTCTGGCCGTCGTGGCGGGCGCGCAGCTTCCCGGCGGCAAGACGACCGCTGCGCTCATCCACGCCGCGCTCGCTGCCGGCGCCGTGCTGATGGCAGGCGGTTTCGTGGCGCGGCAGCCGTGGCTGCTTCAGGCTGGCGCCGCGGCGCTTGCGGCCGGGTTCGGCGCGGTGGTCGCGGTTTCTTTCTGGTCCCTGCGCGGCGCCAGGTCGGCGGGACCGGTCGTGACCGCAATCCGCATGGCGCTGGCGGCGCTGCTCGTCGCTGCAACGCTGGGCACGGTGCTCGCGGTCGCGCTGGCGCGCGGCTGGACGCTGGCGTTCGAGGCCCTCACCAATCTGCATCTGCAATGGGGACTGATCGGCTGGGTGCTGCTGCTGGTCGCCGGCGTCGCCACACAGGTGGTACCCATGTTCCAGTCCACGCCGGAATATTCCGCGAGGGCCATGCGCGCGTTCTACTGGATCGCGTTCCTGGCATTGATCGCGGTCACGGTGCTGACTCTCTTCGCCGCAACGCCGGGCTGGTCCGTCGCCGTGAAGACAGTGGTCGCGGCATCGGTCGCGGCCTTTGCGGCCTACACGCTGGCGCTGCAATCGAAACGCCGCAGGCGAGCGCCGGACGCCACGCTGCGGTTCTGGCGCACCGGCATGTGGAGCCTGCTCGCCGCGAGCGCGGTCTGGCTCTCCGCGCAGTTCCGGCCTGCGCTCGGACAGTGGCAAGGCTACGACCTGCTGCTCGGGACGCTGGCGATCTTCGGCTTCGCGATCTCGGTGGTGAACGGAATGCTCTGCCGGATTGCGCCGTTCCTCGCCTGGCTGCACATGCAGGAAGCGGCGGGCGGCGCCGCGGTTCCCCCCACGCTGCGGAAAATCCTGCCCGACCACTGGTGCATGTGGCAGTGGCGCGTTCACTGCGCGGCGCTGGTACTCCTGCTCGCCGCGGTGCCGTGGCCGGCGGCTTTTCTTCGCGCCGCGACGCTGTGCGCGGCGGCATCCTTCCTGCTGCTGTGGCGCAACCTCCTGCACACGCTTCGCGTGTGCCGTGCATTTCGCACCGGCATGACCGGGAATTCCGCGAGAACCTCCTTCTTCCGCAAATTCGGTTAGGCTGACTGCATTTCCCCGCTCCCGGAGGCAACGCCGTTGCCCACGCCCGTCGAGGTGATGTTCCGTCGCTACGGCGCGCGCTACCGCTGGTACGCGGCGGGCACCATGATGCTCGGCACCTTCTCGATGGTGCTCGCCGCCACGATCGTCAACGTGGCCTTCCCCGACATCATGACCGCGTTCGGGCTGGCGCAGGACACGGTGCAGTGGCTGGCGACCGGTTTTCTCGCCGCCATGTCCGGCACGATGCTGATGACCGCCTGGTGCGTGCGCCGCTTCGGCCAGCGCAACACCTACGTCGCCGCGCTGCTGCTGTTCGTCGTCGCCTCCGTCGCCGGCGGGCTCGCCGCCCGCACCGAAGTGCTGATCGCCTCGCGCATCGCGCAAGGCGCGGTCGGCGGGCTCATCCAGCCGCTGGCGATGATCACGATCTTCGCGGTGTTTCCGCCCGACCAGCGCGGTCGCGCGATGGGGCTGTACGGCTTCGGCGTGGTGCTCGCGCCCGCGATCGGCCCCGCCGTCGGCGGCTGGCTTACCGAGCACTTCGGGTGGCGCGCGATCTTTTTTCTGCCGGTGCCGTTCTGCGCGCTCGGCGCGCTGCTGGCGCCGAAATTCATCGTCGGCCAGGACCGGCGCGCGGAGCGTCCCGGCTTCGACTGGCTCGGGATGACGCTGATGTGCCTGTGTCTCGCCGTTCTGCTCGTCGCGTTCAACCAGAGCCACCGCTCCGGTTTCACCTCGGTGCAGACGGTGTCCCTGTTTCTGACCGCGTTCGCCGCCGGCGCCGCGTTCCTGTGGTGGGAATCGCGCCAACGCCATCCGCTGCTCGACCTCGGGGTGTTCGGCAGCCGCCAGTTCGCCGCCGCGTCGCTGGTGTCCTTCACCTACGGATTCGGCCTGTACGGCACCACGTATCTGGTGCCGCTGTTCGTGCAGACTGTCGCCCGCTACACTCCGACCGACGCCGGCACGCTGCTGACGCCCGCCGGCATCGCGCTCGCCTGCGTGCTGCCGCTCGCGGGCTGGTGGACGGACCGCATGTCGCCGCGCCACATCCTGCTCGCCGGCCTCGCGCTGTTCGCGCTGTCTTCCGCGCTGTTCGTCCTGGCGAGCCCGACGACGCGGTTCTGGTGGCTGGCGGCGTGGCTGTTGATCGGGCGCGTTGGGCTCGCCATGATCATCCCCGCGTTGAACGCGGGTGCCCTCGAGGGGCTGCCGGTCGAGCACGTCGGCCAGGGCTCTGGGGTGGTGAACTTCATCCGCCAGCTCGGCGGCGCGTTCGGCGTGAACCTGCTCGCCACCCTGCTCGAATGGCGCTCGCTGCTGCACCGGGCGGCAAGCGGCGACGAGATCGCGTCGCGCACGGTCGCGTTCCACGAGAGCTTTGCGTTCGTGGCGCTGATATTCTTGCTGGCGGCGATCCCGGCATGGAGGATGAGACGGGAGGGGAGGAGCAAATGACCAGGAAGGTGCTCATTGCCTACGACGGCACGCGCGAAGGCCGGGAAGGCCTGTTCCAGTTCATGGAGGTGGTGCCGCTGCAGGACGCGGAGATCCACCTGCTCGCGGTGGTGCGCATTCCGACCGGCATGTTTCTCGCGGAAGGCTACGTGCCGGAGCCGGTGCTCGACCAGGAGAAACAGCGGGTACAGGACATCGTCGACGAAGGCGTGAAGCTGCTGACCGGCCGCGGCTTCCGCGCCGCCGCCCATCTCGCCTACGGCGAGCCGATCGAGGAGATCGTGAAGATGGCGAGGGCGCTGCCGGCCCAGCTCATCGTCATCGGCCACAAGCGCCAGACCTCGTTCGCCTCGCGCTGGTGGAAAAGCTCGGTGGGCAAGTCGCTGATCGAGCTCTCGCCGTGCAGCATCCTGGTCGCGGTGTGCGACTGAGACCCCGGGCGCCGCGCCCTGGGGCGGGCGCGAATTCGAGGTCCGAAAACGGCGAGTATTCCGCGCGCCTCCGGCCCATACTTCGAGTCGTGAACCTGGATCCCGACACCTGCTACCGCGCCGTGAGCGCGAGGGATGCGCGCTTCGACGGGCGCTTCTTCGTCGGCGTGACGTCGACCGGCGTCTATTGCCGCCCGGTGTGCCGGGTAAAGACGCCGATGAAGAAGAACTGCCGCTTCTTCGTGAGCGCCGCGGCGGCAGAGGCGGCAGGATTCCGCCCCTGCCTGCGCTGCCGGCCGGAACTCGCGCCGGGCAATGCGAGCGTGGACGCCAACGCGAGGCTGGCGCAGGCCGCCGCCGGCATGATCGAGACCGAAGGTCTGAACGGCAGCGGCGTCGAGGCGATCGCCCGGCGGCTCGGCGTATCCGGCCGGCACCTGCGGCGCGTCTTCGAGGGCGAGTTCGGCGTGGCGCCGATCGATTTTCTGCAGACGCAGCGACTGCTGCTCGCGAAGCGGTTGCTGACCGACACGCGCCTGCGCGTGACCGAGGTGGCGCTCGCCAGCGGCTTCGGCAGCCTGCGCCGCTTCCATGCGCTGTTCCGCAGCCGCTACCGTCTCAACCCGCGCGAATTGCGCAGGACGGTCGGCCGCGCCGCGCAGCCCGACGCGCTCGCCTTCGAACTCGCGTATCGCCCGCCGTACGACTGGGAGGGTCTGTGCGCCTTCCTCGCCCAACGCACGATCGGCGGCGTCGAGGCGATCGAAGAGGGCCGTTACCGCCGCACGGTGCGCATCGACGAGGGCGAGACCCGCCACGTCGGCTGGATCGAAGTAAGACCGGCCGGGCGCAAGCCGGTGTTGCGGGTGCGCGTCTCGGCGTCGCTCGCGAAAGCGATCCCCGCGCTGCTCGCGCGGGTGCGACATTTGATGGACCTCGCCTGCCATCCGGACGAGGTCGCGTCGGCGCTCGGGCCGCTCGCCGCCCGGCATCCTGGATGCCGCGTGCCCGGCGCGTTCGACGGCTACGAGGTGGCGGTGCGCGCCATCCTCGGTCAACAGGTATCGGTCGCCTCGGCGCGCACGCTCGCCACGCGATTCGCCGAGCGTTTCGGCGCATCTGTGGACACGCCGTTCGCCTCGCTCACGACGCTGTTCCCGGCGGCGGGCGACGTCGCGGACGTGCGCGCCGGCGCAATCGCGCGCCTGGGCGTCATCGGCGCGCGGGCGCGCAGCATCCTCGCGCTGTCGAAAGCGGCGTCGAGCGGCCGGGTCGCGCTTCGCCCGGGCGCAGACGTGGAAACCACGCTGGCGCAGCTCGAGGCGCTGCCGGGCATCGGCGACTGGACCGCGCAATACATCGCGATGCGCGCGCTCGCCTGGCCCGATGCCTTCCCCGCCTCCGACCTCGGCGTACTGAGGGCGCTGCGCGAGAAGAGCCCGAAGCGCGCCGCCGCGGCGGCCGAGCGCTGGCGGCCGTGGCGCGCTTACGCGGTGATGCACTTGTGGCGCAACGGGGGCGGCGGCTAGCCGCGGTCGAAGACCGCGATGCGAAAGGAGGAAATCGAAGGGAAGCCAACCACCAAGAACACAAAGATCACCAAGAAGTCCGACATCCATGAGTTCTTGGCACCCTTGGTGATCTTGGTGGTTAACTCGTAAAGGAGACCGGCGATGACTGTCTATACCTGGTACGAAAGCCCGCTCGGCAGGATGCTGCTCACGGCGAAAGACGATGCATTGACGGGCGTGCATTTTGCCGACGAAAAATATTATCCCGGCGTGGATCCGGGCTGGCGTCACGACCTGGACGCCCTCGTCCTGCGGCGCGCGGCAAAACAGCTCGACGAGTACTTCGCGGGACGGCGCCGGCGCTTCGACCTGCCGCTCGCGCCGCAAGGCACGCCGTTCCAGAGGAAAGTGTGGCAGGCGCTGACCGGAATCGGGTACGGCACCACCATCAGCTACGGCGAACTGGCGTGCCGCGTCGGCGATCCCGGTGCTTCGCGCGCGGTCGGCGCGGCCAACGGGCGAAACCCGATCTCGATCATGGTGCCCTGCCATCGCGTGATCGGCGCGAACGGCGATCTCACCGGTTACGCCGGCGGCCTCCAGCGCAAGAAGGCACTGCTTGCACTGGAGAGTGCGGAGGCGCAACCGTCACTGTTCGCGGCCCGGACGGGCTGAACGGTCGTTCGACCCGCTAGCGCTGCGCAAGAACCACCGGCCAAGAGGCTTGTCATTACGTCTATGACTCGCAGCGATGCCGATGCTCCGCAGCGCCCCTCAGGCGCGGCGCCTTCGCTTTGCGTGGAGTGCGGCTCGGCGGCCGCCGACCGGCTGTATACCGCGCCGCTCGATCGGCGCACCTGCGAACACTGCCTGCTCGATGCCCGCAAGCGCAAGGCCGGCTTGCGCGACAACCCGTACGAATCGTTTGTCGAGTCCCTCGCCGCCGCGCTCGACCTGCGCGAGCGCGAGACCGGGCTGCATTCGAAACGGGTCGCGGCACACACTTTGCTGCTCGCCATGGAGTTCTACCGGGACCCGGACGAGTTGCACGAGATCTACTGGGGCAGCCTGCTGCACGACATCGGGAAAATCGGGGTGCCCGATGCGATCCTGCTCAAGCCGCACCAGCTCAGCGCCGAGGAATGGAAAGTGATGCGTCTGCACCCGGAGAACGGCTATCGCATTCTGCAGAATATTTCCTTTCTGGCTCTCGCCGCCCAAATCGTGCTCTGTCACGAGGAACGCTTCGACGGATCCGGCTATCCGGCGGGCCTGAAAGGCGACCGCATACCGCTGCCTGCCCGCCTGTTCGCGGTGATCGACACGCTGGATGCGATGACCTTCGACCGGCCCTACCGCAAGGCGATGCCGTTCGACGACGCGAAGAAGGAAATCGTGCGCATGTCGGGCAGCCAGTTCGACCCGCTCGCGGTCGATGCCTTCCTGCGCGCAGAGGAGCCGCTGCGCGAGGCGACCTCACTGGAAGCGCTGCACCTCGAAGCCTGAGCGCGGCGAACCGCGCCGTGCCGAGCCGCACGGCGCGCGAAGCGCATCGAAGACGACGGCGATCATGGCGCGCTCCCCGTGCTCGTCAAGGTCCGGCAACCGGCGCGGCCTCGCCCTTCAGCCATCGCAGCACCTCCGCCCAGCAGTCGAAGACGCAGAAGTGCCCCGCTCCCTCGAACAGGTGCAGCGCGCTGCCCGGGATCGCCGCGGCGAGCGCGCGGCTCGCGCCGTCGGGGACGAGCGCGTCGGCGGTGCCGTGCCAGAAGGCGACCGGGCAGCGGATCGACTCCAGCGACAGTTTCCAGTTGCCGGCGATCAACCGCAGGTCGTCCAGAAACCCGCGGTGGCCCTGGCTGTATGCGGCGGACATGTCCTGCGCGAACATGCCGCGCACGGCGGGGCGCGCGAGAACGGAGCGGTCGACCGGCGGCATCGCGGCGGCGACGCGATCCAGGTAGCGCAAGGGATTGCGGCGCGCATACCACGCCATGACCGCAACCGGCGGCGCCAGCACCCACGCCGCGTACGGCGCCAGGCGCAGGCCGACGCGCGCCGTCCAGGGCATCGGCCCCTGCATCGAACCGCGCGGACCCACGCCGGAGACCACAGCGGTCCGGGTGACCCGTTCGCCGAGCATCGACGCACACGCGAGCGCGTAAGGCCCGCCGCCGGACACGCCGACGATCGCGAACCTGCCCAGACCGAGCGCATCCGCCAGATGCGCCACATCCTCCGGCCAGTCGCGCAACCGGCGCCCGCGCCGCACCGACGAGCGCCCGAATCCGGGGCGTTCCAGGTGCAGCACGCGCACGCCGAGATCGCGCGGGATCGATTCGTCGGGGTGGCGCTGGAAGCGCGAGCCGGGCAGGCCGTGCATCGCGAGCACCGGTGTACCGGATGCGTCGCCGAGGTCGACCCAGGCGAGCAGCCGCCCGTCGGGCAGCGTGGTCGCGTAGGTAGGCGGCAGGGGAAGAGCGGCCATGGACCCGGCGCGTCGGCGCGGCGCGGAAGCAGCGCAAAGACCGCGGCGATCCGTCGCGGACTCAGGGCTTCCGCGCGCTCAGGCGACGGCGCGGCAACCCTCAGGCTTGAACACCCTCTGCGTCGAGGCGGGATGCTTGAGCAATTTGTCCCTGGGGCGGATCGGACGCCGCACCAGCTCGCCGCCGCAGTTGGGACACCTGCCCTCGAGAACCGTGTCCGCGCAATCGCGGCAGAAGGTGCACTCGAAGGAGCAGATCATCGCTTCGCGCGACTCCGGCGGCAGGTCGCGGTTGCAGCACTCACAGTTCGGACGCAGTTGCAGCATGACGTTTCCTCCGGGCAAATTCATTTCCTGACCATCACCACTTCGAGATAGTCGGCCGATACCATCAGCGTGCCGTCTCCCGAGCGGTTGAAGCGGTGGAGCGCATCGTCGAGCTCTTTCAGGTACGCGCGGCGACGCTCCTCGTCGAGCGTCTCGAGCGTGCGGATGATCGGGCCGAAGTAGCGGCTGAACACTTCGATCCAGTGCCGGCTGCTCCGATAGCGGAACAGCGCGCTGCGGCGGGTGACGTGCGTGGCGGAAATTCCCGCGCCGAACAGCTCCTGCAGCCGTTTCTCCGTGCCCCATTCCGTCGGTGAGCGCAGTCCCGCCGGTGGGGGAACGTACTTCGCCTGCAACGCGAACGCCTCGCCCCAGAATCCGTCGGGCGTCCAGTTCGCCATGCCGATCTTTCCACCCGGGCGGCAGACGCGAAGCAGTTCCTGCGCGGCCTTCTCCTGTCGCGGCGCGAACATCGAGCCGTACACCGAGAGCACGGCATCGAAGGCGCCGTCGGGGAACGGAATGTCCTCGCAATCGCCGACCTCGAAGCGGGCGGGCAGCCGTTCCGCGGCGGCGCGTTCCCGCGCCCGCTCGATCAGGGCCGGCACGTAGTCGATGCCCGCCGCGTCGCATCCGCGCCGCGCCGCCGACAGCGCCGTGTTGCCGGTGCCGGTGGCCACGTCCAGCACGCTCTGGCCGGCGCGCAGCGCCGCCGCCTCGCACAACAATTCACCCGGGAACACGGTATTCCATCCGATCACCGCGAAATCGCCGGTGGACCATGCCTTCTGCTGCTGCGCCTTGACCGCTTCGAAGTCGGGCATTTCTCCCCCTTGTCGATGCACTGCGTGCCCTGTCCTGCGCCAGTATAGGCAGTACGCGCCGGCCTGCATATCGGGACACCTCGTGCCGGCCGCGAGTGGGCGATAATGCGCTAGTCGAACGCCCGGGCAAGCCGGGCTCGAGGAGCAAGCGGGAGGCTGGAATTGAACGCAAACCAGATCGTGCCCTTGCAGGCGCTCGCCGCGGCGGTGCCCGACGGCGCCCTGCTCGCGGTGCCGAAGGACAGCTCCGGCGTGGCGATGGCGGCAACCCGTGCGCTGGTCCGCCGCCGCGTGCGCGGACTGCACCTGCTGTGCGTGCCGACCAGCGGCCTGCAAGCCGACCTGCTGATCGGCGCCGAGGCGGTGGCGACAATCGAAACCTCGGCCGTCACCCTCGGCGAGTTCGGCGCCGCGCCGCGCTTCACCGCCGCGCTCCGCGACGGCAGCCTGCGCATTCTCGACTCGACCTGCCCGGCGGTGTACGCCGCGCTGCAGGCCGGCGAGAAGGGCATTCCCTTCATTCCGCTGCGCGGTCTGATCGGCAGCGACGTGCTGCGCCATCGCCACGACTGGAAAGTGCTCGACAACCCGTTCCCGCCGGGCGATCCGATCGCCGTGCTTCCCGCGATCCGCCCCGACCTGGCGCTGTTCCATGCGCCGCTCGCCGACCGCTTCGGCAACGTGTTCGTGGGCCGCAACCGCGACCTGATCACCATGGCGCACGCCGCGAAGCACACGCTCGTCACGGTGGAGGAAATCACCGACGACGACCTGCTGCAGGACGCGGCGCGCGCCGGCGCGGTCCTGCCCTCCCTCTACGTAACCCATGTCGCCGTCGCGAGGCGCGGCGCCTGGCCGCTCGCGCTGTGGGATCTGTATCCCGACGACGAGGCCACGCTCGCGCGCTACGCGGACGCGGCCCGCTCCAGCGACGGCTTCGCGCAACTGCTGGAGGAGTGGCTCGACGCGGCGAGGGCTGTGGCGTGATCGACTATTCCGCAACCGAGCTACTGGTCGCCGTGATCGCGCGCCTGCTGCATGGCTGTCGCCACGTCGCGGTGGGCGCCGCCTCGCCGATCCCGGGCGCGGGTGCGCTGCTCGCGCGCTCGCTGTCCGGCGGCGAGATGCGGGTCACCGTGCTCGGCTCGCTGAAGAACAATTTCTTCACCAGCGGCGGCGTGGAGCTGTTCGATCTCGCCGCCGAGGGCAGGATCGATGCGTTTTTCCTCGGCGGCGGGCAGATCGACGGGCAGGGGAACATCAATCTCGTCGGCACCGGCGCGTATCCCGCCAGCTCGGTGCGCTGGCCGGGCTCGTTCGGCTCGGCGTACCTGTATTTCCTGGTGCCCAGGGTGATCCTGTTCCGCGAGGAGCACACGCGCCGCGTGATGGTGCCGAAGGTGGATTTCGTCAGCGCGCCCGGAGTGAGCGAAGCGAGCGTGCATCGGCCGGGCGGACCGCATGCGCTGCTGACCAGCCTCGGCTTGTTTTCATTCGATCGCGACCGCCGGCGCTTCCGGCTGCAAAGCGTGCATCCCGGCCACAGCGTCGATGAGATCCGCGACAACACTGCGTTCGACTTCGATTGCCCCGCCGACGTCCCCGTCACGCGCCCGCCGGAGCCGGGGCTGCTCGCCGCGATCCGCGGCGAGATCCGTCACGAGATCGCCGAAACCTATCCGCGCTTCGCCGCCCGGCTCGCCGGCGCCTGAAAAGAAAAGCCCGACGCAAAGGGCGCAAAGAAAATCAACATCTCAACGCAGAGGCGCAGAGGACGCAGAGAGCGCAGAGAAGAGCGAAAAGCGAGGGAGCGAAGGCACGCAGGGGTCAGAAGAGCAGCGCGATGCAACACAAAGGATCGCAAAGAAAAGCAAGATGAGGCAGAAAGTTCTCTACGCATCCGAACCGGCCACGTGTAGCGGTTCGGGCTCGACCAGTCGGGCGGCGTGCGAGCCGCGATTTCCCGAAAAGGTTCTCGTCGACTTTAAACCGCGCGGCCATCCACGGCTAAGTTGCGGGGACAGACACAACGTGTTCGCTAGTAAGGTCCGCCGCGTAGGCGATGGCCGCAGGAATGTGCTCGGGCTTGAGGGAAGGATGCTGGTCGAGAATGCGTTCCGGCCTCTCTCCGTCAGCCAGATTGTCGAGAACGACGCACACCGGGATGCGCGTGCCCTTGAAGCACACCGCGCCATGCATGATCTCCGGATCAGACGTTATGCAGGGCTTCCAATCCATGTTGATATCCCGCCGCGGTGGAGAATATGGCACCGCATCTCCAGGCGTGCCCAACGTTCGTGGTGTGGCGCGCTAAGGGTCGCCGCACAGAGCGCCGGGCGAAAAGCGTCGCTCTCCGCCGCGCTGTCAGCCATCACGTGCGCACCTGCCATCGTCTCGGATTGCGACGACCGTGCATGCATGCGACCACCCAGAGAAACGCATCATTGATGTCCGCCGCTGCCGCCGGACGGACAATGCACTGCATCAGAGCGAGCGACTGCGTATGCGGTCGAGAACTTCATTCCAAGGAATGCCGACCGGGCCTTCGCGATCAAGCTCGTCGAGGCGTCGGTCAAGCTCCTCTTTCTGCGCATCCGTCATTGGTACCGCCTCCGGGGATAGGCTGTCCCAGAGCTGTTCCAGCAGCTCCAACCGCTCTTCAGGGCTTAACTTTGCGATATCAATGATGCTCATTTTTTCAGTACACGCTTCCGCTCCCGCGCGGGCTTTCGTGATGGCTATCGTAGAAAACGTTTTTCGGAGCGATTTTCTCTACTGCAACTCATCGAATCCACGGCGCGCATTTTTCGAGGGATCAACCGAAAAGGGCTTTTTCTACAGCTTCAACGCTCTGCGTCATCGGCGCGCGCGAACCTTCCCCGCGTCCGTATGGACGCGGCAGTTATGCCCCAACGTCTATTCCGAGCCATAAGCACACGATTTTGGCTACCGCTCGGACTTGCTCGCTCGACAGCACACCAAGCCGATTAATGAGCCGTGCCGTAGGAACGGTAACAATTGCCTGTGCGTCAAATGCTCCGGGCCTGAGAAACCGGACAGGCACGACAACTTCGAACCGTGACTGCCGCAAGCTGGTGGTGTGCGGGATGAGCGTCACCAGGGAGCGGTCCGATTCCTCGGCAGGAACGCTCAGCACCAAGCAGGGCCGAACCTTCGCAGCCAGCCCGAGATCAACCATCCAGACCTCGCCGCGCAGCGGCGCTTTCACCCAGCAGCCTCGCGACGATCAAGCTCTTGGAATACTTGATCGGCGGCTACCGTGAGCTCCTGATCGGTTGGAAAGGGGTGGGGCAATTCGGCCGCGCGACGAAGCAGCGCCATCAAGACCTCGCGCTGCTCGGTCTCGGATAACGCATCGAACGACTCCAAAAGATGCCGCGCCGCCTCTCCCATGGCGAAATATTCTACTCCGGCCGGGTATGGGGCATAACGTTTGCAGTGACGCGCGCGGAAGCGGTCCTGCCCTCCTTCTACCTGACCCACGTCGCCGTCCTCCGGGGCAAGATCCGCCAGAAGATCGCTGAGACCTATCCGCGCTTCGCCGCCCGGCTCGCCGGCGCCTGAAAAGAAAAGCCCGACGCAAAGGGCGCAAAGAAAATCAACATCTCAACGCAGAGGCGCGGAGGACGCAGAGGGCGCAGAGAAGAGCCAGAGACGAAGGAGCGAAGATACGCGAGGGTCAGAAGAAATGCGCGACACAAAGATCGCAAAGAAAAGCAAGAAGAGGCAGAAAGTTCTCTACGCATCCGAACCGGCCACGTGTAGCGGTTCGGGCTCGACCAGACGGGCGGCGTGCGAGCCGCGATTTCCGGAAACGGTAGAGGCCGTGTTTTCGCGCAACCTCGAACCCAAGGGGTCGTTGAGGCTTCCGAAAATCCGCCGATCAACCTTTGAGGTAACCGGCCGCCGGAGCGCGAAGCGCGGAGGGAACCCGCAAGCGCAGCTTGCGGGCGGTCCGGCTGACCGAGAGGTTCGGCGTCTTCACAACTCAGCGTCTTACCAGATTGTTCCCATCAGCATCATGAGATGCTCACCGAATGGCTTGTGTGTCACAGAAACGAGGATGGGGAAGCTTTGCTCGAAGATGTCTTTGCCAACACTCCGGCCGTTTGAAGGAGCGAAATAGAGGCCACGTTCATTCGTTGAGGCGACGAGAAAGGAACTGCCAATATTCGGATGAACCAGATCGCAAAACAGACTATAAGCGATAAGAACTTCTGGCGTGACTTCGGCCCACTTCTCTATGCAAGTTAGCACGTTGACTTGTTCAGCGATAATTCCTTGAGCCACGTACTTCTGCTTAGCCTTCTTGGTTTCCAGCTGTTTCACTGCGTCATCTTTAAGCTGCGAATAGCGCTTGAAGAAAAACGACTCCCAATCGAATCGACCTCCACGAAGGTGACGATCATCTATGTCAATCAACTGCTTCATGTCGGCCAGTGTTAAGGCGCCCTTTTCCAGTAGTGGTTTGTACTGGAAGAGAGTGTAGTACCGAAGCGTCGCAGTTGACTCGATGAGTGAGCGACCCGCCAAGGCATAGACCAAGTATCGCTTGTGTTCGACGCTGTCGAGTACCGTCTCCGAAAGCTGCGCAAACTTGCTGACGTAGCAAGTGATGAGGTTTCTTGCGTAGACGTTGTGGAGCTTCCTCGGGTCATCAACATCAGGGGACCAAGGGAATTCCAATTTCTCAGCCATCCGCGTCAAGTGCAGTGTTCCTTGCCGGAACAACTCCTTTAGCTCAGATATCGTTTGCATAGCAAATGCTCCAAGACGCCGAACGTCGCCCATCAGCGGGGCCGGGCAACAGCGCAGCGACGCTGTTGAACGGTCCGCTGGATGGGCTGGTTCGGCGTCATATGTGCGCGTCTGCAGCTTGAGGTCTGTTCCGCGACTCGTGTGCCAGATTCGCAGCACTTGGACCTCCTCACCTCGGACGCGGTAGTAGAGGAAATAGTGGATCCGAGCGAGATGCAGCCGCTTCACCCCCGGAGTACGTGCATTGGTCACTGGGACGCCGATGCCAGGTTGGGAGCTCAGAAGCGAAAAACCTCCGCAAGATCCTCGTCGAAGGCTTCCGGCGCAAGTGGGCGGTTGTCATCCCACCATGTGGCGGCCCGGTCAATCTGCGCTTGCGCTCGCTTCGTGACCCGGACTTTCATGGCTCAGCTAGCCATGACGACGCGCGAGCTTCGCGAGCACTTCCTCCGCTGAAACTGTTTCGCCGCGGTCGGCCTCGGCGATGGCAAGAAGAAGCTCAGCCTCCTCGTCAGGGGTCAGAGTTACACCTTCCTCGTCCCTAGCCAGGACTGTGACCGAGGTCCCTTCCTCGAAGCTTGCGCCTTCGAGCACGACCTTCCCGCCGACGATCTTTCCGGTAGCGATCTTCATAGCCGTAAGCATACTCCGATCCGATTACTGGGGGATTTGACGCCTAACGAGGCTGTATAAAAAGTCTCGCGAGATATTGCTCCTGTCATGTACGTGCTGCAAGATCGGGCCATCGACACTGCATGGTAAAGGTTCGATGGCACGCTACAAGGCGATCGATACTTCTCCAAGATTTCTCCCCGTCGATCTTTCACGGCAACTGCTCCCCGGCACCTTCGAGCACGCGCTCAATCATCTGCTCGATCACGAGTTGGACCTGTCCGGCATGGACGAGCGCTTTTGCAACGACGCCACCGGCGCGCCGGCCTACCCGCCCGCCACACTGCTGAAGCTCATTCTGTTTGCCTACTCGCGCGGCATCGTCAGCAGCCGCAGCATCGAGGAGGCCTGCCGCAACCATGTGACCTTCATCGCCCTTTCCGGCGACTGTGCCCCGCACTTCACCACCGTTGCCGCCTTTATCCGGGAGCTGAAGGACGAGATCGCCCACCTCTTTACCCAGGTGCTGTTCGTCTGCGATGTGCAAGGCCTCATCGGGCGGGAGATGTTCGCCATCGACGGGGTGAAGCTGCCCAGTAACGCCTCCAAGGCCAAGAGCGGCACGCGGGCGGAGTTCGAGCGCGAGGCGGCCAAGATCGAGCGTCAGGTGAGGCACATGCTCGCGCGCCACCGCGCCAACGATGAGCGAGCCCTTGAACCGGACCTGCGCAAGAAGGAAGCTGAGCGCATCGAAGTCCTTTCCCGGGACGCCGCCCGGATCCGGCAATGGCTCAAGGACCACCCCGAGGAGCGGCGCGGGGCGAAGGGGGCGACTCGCAAGAGCAACCGCACCGACAACGACTCGGCCAAGATGGCAACCGGCAAGGGCGTGATCCAGGGTTATACCGGGGTGGCGGCGGTGGACGGCAGCCACCAGATCATCGTCGAGGCGCAGGCGCATGGCACAGGCAGCGAGCAGGAGCTGCTGCTGCCCGTGGTCGAGGCGATAGAAGATCTGATCGAAGAGGACTCGATCGTGAGCGCCGATGCGGGCTATCACAGCGAGGCGAATCTCGAGCATCTGGCCAAGATCGAGGTTCAGGCCCTCATTGCCGATAACGGCATGCGTGGGCGCGACGAGCGTTTCGCCGACCAGGCCAAACACAAGGCGAAGCCCGATGCGCTGTGGGACAAGACGCCCGACAACAAAAAGGCGCGACTCTTCGGTCCGCAGGACTTTGCCTACGACGAAGAGTCGAAGACCTGCATCTGTCCGGCGGGGGAGTTTCTCTACCAGAACGGCAGCCGGGTGGTGATCCAGGGCAGAGAGGCGGTGAAGTTCACCGGCGCCAAGCGGGTGTGCGCTCCCTGCCCCTTGCGAGCCCAGTGCCTGCGCCACCCCCAACGAACACCGGTGCGGCAGGTGGTGTTCTTCACCGGATGCGTCCACAAGCCCGAGTCGCATACCGACCGGATGAAGCGGCGCATCGACAGCCCACAAGGCCGACTGCTCTACGGCCGGCGGATCGCGATCGTGGAGCCGGTGTTTGCCAACTTAAGGCACAACAAGCGCCTCAATCGCTTCACGCTGCGCGGCAGGGGCAAGGTCGACACGCAGTGGAAGCTCTACTGCCTGGTGCACAACATCGAGAAGCTGGCGCATCACGGCTATGCGCAGTGAGACAAGAGACAAGAACCCGATCGACTAGCGAGAATCAACGCACCGTCTGACCAGAAATATGCGTGCGCTGCTCGAGTTTCGCCACTCGCCTTTCGAGGCGAAGGATCAGCGCGTCTCAGAAAAGGGTTTTTCTACAGCCTCAACGCCCGGTGTAAGCGGGCGCCGGCACGCGCAGCGTGACGGGTACCCAAGAG
>DASRFY010000119.1:0-17681 GCA_035651315.1 Burkholderiales bacterium | reverse complement strand
TGTTGTCCCCCGTTATCGCGCCGAGGCGCTTTTGCCTATGACACGATTCACGGGGACTTGTTCAGAGTTTCCCTAGGTGACGGTTGTCGGCATTCACGTAGATTTTCCCGCCTTCCTGGTCTTCCCGCGCCTCCGACACGTTTGCCTCATCCCAGCCAAACTGCTGCCACTCGTCTCGAAAGACTGGGATTGGCTCTGGCGCCTTCACCTGTGTCTTTTCGCGGTCTCCGGAAGTAGCAGCGTCTTTTGATGCTTCTACTCGAAACCCGACTTCTGCTGTCAGGGCTCTGTTATCAGGGGTGAAGAGAAAGACACTGAGGGTTCCCTCGATATTCTCCTTGGCGCCTTCTGTTGGTTTAATAGTCAAGCGGGCGCGCCCCCCATGGAAATCCGATCGGCTCTCGAGCGCAAGTATCCCTTGTGGGTGGGAGGCCATGGTCAGTTTTGCGTGGATGTGAGTGGTCAGATAGGCGTCAGGGGCGTCGCTTTCTAGGCGGATCAGCACATGCCTATCGACGCGCACCGGTATTGGGCGATTTGCGTTCACAATGCGAATGAACGTGGGCTCCTCTTTCGTAGGAAGGGGTTGGAGCGGCTCACGGCTCCGCGAACCACTCGCAGGACGACCACCCGTATCACGCCCCTTCCCTGAAGCTGCCGCGTCAACACCTGGTGGCAAACGCTCCATTAACTGCGCGAATCGTTGGCGCATTCGCTCGCGGTCTTTTTCTGAATGCCGCGACAGTAGCTCTTCTTTTCGGACGTCGTTTAGCCGAATAAGATCATCATCCTCCGCAAGCGCCGCGCAAATGCTTTCTCGCATCTCGTCGAAGAAGGATGTCCTCTTCAGGCGATCGCGTGTACTCGAGAGCAACTCACGACGCGCCGCCGGGATCAAGTGGTCAAGCTCAACCTGAATGATTAGAAACTTTGCGAGGTACGGAAGCTGCAATCGCTCGGCGGTAAATCTCCTTTCATCAGTACCGTGAGTCTGGCCGAAATACGTATAGGCGATGGGGCGGTAGGGATCAACGTATACGTCGATCGGCTGGGCGCTCCCGCCTTCATCCTTGCTTTTCACCACCCAATAGTTCACCTTGACGGCAGTCGCTCCCGTCGGATGATCGAGATGCACATCGACACTATCGGAGTACTCGATTCGCTCTCGGCGATCGTCGGTCAAGCGAGTGTAGTTTCCTGCAATTGTCCGGCGCTCCTTCTCTTTTTGCCCTCCAAGGATGGAGGCACGAGTATCCTCTACCCAGAATGGAAGGACAGGATCGAACAGTGCATTCTGCAATAACCACCACAGGCTGCCTGTTAGCTGCGTCATCCGCGCAGCGTACTGCGTGATCTCCAGATCGAAATGCACGACGCATGTCCCAGGCTGGAATTCCGGAAGCAGACGTGTGGGAACGTAAGGAACTTCGTTACTCTGAGTAACGAGGTATGAATAACGGCCGTTTTTGTTCTTGGCCGCATCGAGTTCTTCGTACCTTGCAAACGTTATCGCGACTACGTCCGCTTGACCGTGAGGAAGAAGGTCAGGTTGGCGCCGAGATACAAACAGCGCTCCGCCAGGAGAGAACGCCAAGACAGTTGAGCCCCCTTGCCCATACGCGCCCGCGAGATACGGTTTGTCGATCTTGTTTGTCCCGCTCAAGCTCAAGATCGTCGAAGGGATTTGCTTCGGCGTGAGCCCCACGCCTTGGTCCCGAATCATGACGGACGGACGACGCTTCTCCCGTCCCTCAAGGAGAGTGATTACAACCTTGTCAGCCAGTGGCTGCCGTTTCTGCGGGTCTCCGAGGTTGGCCACGCGCCCGCCCGGGACTCCGAACCACATTTCAACTGCTTCACGTGGGGACGCAGGAATGGCCTCCCGAGCTTTCTTGGCGGATCGCCGCAGAGCTTCGGCTTCGATTACGGAGTCGATAGCATTTGTAACCCTCTCAATGAGGGCGTGCCCCGGATCGCTTCCGATGTTAATAAGGCCATAGTTTGCTTCGTTATCCCCAACGGCGCGCCATGTATAGAGGAATCGCCGCTCGAGCTCATTGACGATCCGCTTCGTCTCCGCTAACGATACTGCCTTGCTGAGTTGTGTCAGAAGCTCATGCTCTTGTTGCGCCATAGTTGCGCCCTTATTCTGTGAAACTTTGCGTCCAACACCCGCGTTCTGTCATCGCGCTGACCAACGACCAAGCTCAAGCACAGCCACTGGAAACTGCTCCTCGAGGAAGCCGGGACGCAGCGAAGCTTCCACGTCGTCTAACACTGAAGGCGCAGCGGTTGTTGCCTGCAATGATTTGTTAGGCGTGGTGGGTATGACTAGAAATCAACCCTTCGCGAGTCCCTTCCAAAATCCGCGGGCAGCCTCCCGCAGCTTGCTTTTTGGGATTTCAGAATCGAGGGTTTCCGCAACCTCTTTGACGAGCTGTTGAAACGCAGACTGCGTGGTCTTCCCTACCAAGATATCCCGAATGATCTCGCAGCCGTAAGCGCCTCCACACCGCCGCATGTCGAACGCACCTTCTTGCGCTTCGTCCACAAGGTCATCAATCGCCGATATGTCGCCACCGCTTCGCTTCAAAATCTCGTCTTGAATCGATTGCTTAAAACCAGAAATCTTGTCAAACACCTCAACTGCATCGGCGCCGGAAAAGGTACTTGAAAGGCGCGACAGCGTGCCGACCCCGGCGGAGCCCTGCGATGTACTCAGACGGTTTTGCAACTCCTCGGGCAACGAAAGTAACTGTATGTACTTCCGAATCGTCGTTGCCGACCACGCGGATTCTTGAGCGACGCGCTCGTAGGAGTGATAGCGGTCGTATAGAGCCTTCAACGCGCGAGCCTTGTCCAACGGATGCATTTCAGCTCGGTGAACATTCTCGACAAGAGAAATGGTGACCGCGTCCGCGTCATCAAGATCTTCTCGCACTAAACAGGGCACTGGCGTAAGGCGAATTTTTTGGCACGCAAGCAGTCGACGCTGGCCTACTAGCACCTCGTATCTTCCCTGGTCAATCGGGCGGACGATTAATGGTGAGAGAAGACCTTGCTGTTTGATGCTCGTCGCAAGCTCCTCAATGCCGGAGTCTTCCTCACCAGCATGGAGGTCCTTTCGGGCATTCAGATGCGACACCGTCAGGTGATCAAGCGGAATCTCAATCTGTCTCATAACTTTCTCTCCTGATGCGAGTGACCGAAGTCAGTGCCTGGCGTTCGAGCTCAGGGCCGTCCGCTTGGCGTCCCTCCTGGAGCGAAGGGTTAGGGCTCACCGTTACAGTCTCGACTGAAACATAGGCCAGCATGGCGAGACCAACCAAGAAGCCGATAAAGCCAGTGACGCCGAGGACCCAATTGATAACGCCGGTAATCTGAAGAAAGAAATTCTTTGCGATCTTGCTGTCGCCCGCACAAAAAGCTCCCTCCCATACGGCAGCGTACCGGTACCCTTGGCAAATCATGATAAAGAGCACCGTCGCAGAAGCCGCAAGAGAACAAAAAAGGAGCCACCAAGATTGAAGTGCTGTTGTCATCAATTTGGAACGAGAGCGGAGGTAATGGAGAGGTAATAGATAAGATTACTACCGTGGGAATCGATCTGGCAAAGAACGCCATGTTTTCCAATTGCCTGTCACCTCTACTGTAGAGCCTTCCGACTGCACCCAGAAGACTTCCACGTTTAGTCGAGCAAGAACTGGTTGGATACGCGCGACAACAGCGACATGAGAACTGTTCTTCGGGATTGCTATCCCAGCAGTGATCCCTCGGCAACATATGAGGCGGCGCGGTAAAAAGCCTTTGAAACATGATCGAGCACTTGGCCGGATGAAAATGGCTTTCCGAACCGCGAACTGTGAGATTTCGAACTCGTCTCACCTTTCGCTTCGATCACCACCTTCGTCCCGTTTGCAGAGAATGCAACGATATCGTCACTGGCCTGGGATTCATTCAGTTGTTGCGTAACCCGATACCCGTGACTCTTAAGAAACCGACATACAGCTTCAATTACGTCCGATTCGATAAGCATACGTGGACTAACCAGCAATCGACACTCTTAAGGTGTTTGCAAGAACGCCTTCGAGGCGCCGAAATTTGCTGGACACGGTACAAGCTCGCGAGCTTTCTCATTCTTGCAACCGCAGCAGAGCGCACGAGTATCGAGGCTAGTTCAGCGACTTGTCCGGACGCTCTTTCTTTAATTTCCACGCGGCTAGTTGTACCGCCGCGCGGTCCGATTCTATTTCGGTGTTCTACGCCGTGGCGGCGGTAGCTCGCGACACCGACGCGCCCGCTTGTGCAAGACTCGCACGGATCTCGCGGAACGCTTGCGGGTCCAGCACCTGCACGCGATCGGAAGCGCGGCACAGGGCGCCGCGGAAGCCGAGGTAGTCGGGATCGATAGCGAGCAGCGGCGGGATGTCTTCCTTGCGCAGCGAGCCGGCGAGGCCGGTGAGCAGGTCGTGATGCCGGGCCCGCTGCACGAAGTCGCGCAGTTCCTCCTCGCTGCGCCAGTCGCGCAAGGTCTTGCCGGTCTTGCGTGCGGTGTCGAGCATGGCGCCGGCGAAGCCGGATTTGGCGAGGACGTCGATCAGATCGAAGATGCTTGCCGCCACCCCTGACTCTTCTCCGTGGGGAGAGGCGGCAAAAGATCCGTGGACGAAATTGGATGCGTCGGCCCTCACCCCCGGCCCTCTCCCACAGGGAGAGGGAGATAAGGGTTCATTAGGCGAGGGGATGATGCTTCCCCTCACCCCCGTTGCTCTCCCCGAGGGAGGGGAGAAACCCGCTGAACTGGTGGCGCTGTCCCTCACCCCTGACCCTCTCCCAGAGGGAGAGGGGGATTGATGTTCGTCGGTCGAGTTCACGCTGCAATCCCTCACCCCTAATCCTCTCTCAGAGGGGGACAGAGTTAGAGAGGGCGACGGGGCAAACGACCACGGCTCGTCGGCGAAGATTACCGCGACCAGGCGCGCGCGGCGGGCGAGGTCGGACAGGGCGCGGGCGCAGTCCAGGGCGCGCGCGCCGGCGAAGAAGCCGATCTTGATGTAGTCCACGCCGGTGGCGGTCATGCGTTCGACCGCGCGCACCATTTCCTGCGGGTCCATTTTTGGAATGTCGCCGATCGTGGCGCTGACCGGCACGCTCCGATCGATGGCATGAACCATGACGCGCACTGCGGCGTGGTCGAGCGCGCCCAGCGCGCCGCGCGCGGGTTCCTTGAGGTCGATGAGATCGGCGCCGAGTTCGAGCGCGGTCAGCGCCTCCTGGAGATTTCGCACGCTGGCGAGCATCTCGGTCATGCGGCGCTCTCCTGCTTGGCGCGATATTCCGCGATGCGCTGCACGAGCCACCCCCAGGCCTCGCGCTCGCGCGCTCCGGCGGTTTTCTCTACCGCGATGGCGAGGTAGGCGATCTCCGCGTCGATCTTCTCCCGCGGCAACATGTGCAGCCGGCTCACCAGGATCGCGGCCTCGATGACCGCGGCCTGCGCGCGATTGAAGCCGCGGAACGGCGCATGGGTGACGCGCGCGACTTCGCGGCACCAGAGCTTCGGGCGCACCGGATCGTCCTCGACCCGTTCGAGCTTCACTTCCGCGTGGGACAGCGCCGCGGCGAGCCGTGGACAGGGAAGGTGCTGCGCCGGCACCGTCGGCCAGTCGTAGCGGCCGGTCAGGCAGCCGGCGAAGACGCGCACGTCGTCGGTGAAATTCACCACCGCGCATTTCTCGCGCAGGATGTTCTCCAGCGTCGCGGAGGGACGGAACGGGCTCACGACGATGAAGCCGGCTTCCTCGCGCACGCCCATCGGCGCGATGTGGTCGCGGCCCGCTTCGCCGCGCACGGTGACGATGGTCTCGAAGATCACGATTCGGTCCCGATTTTTTCGTCCGGCCGCGCCGGCGCGCATTGCGCTTCGCCGCCGTCCGACTTGCGCAGCCGGCCCGCTCCCCATTCGAGTTCCTGGTCCTGCACGTAGCGCTTGCCGAGCTGCCAGGCGATCTGCGCGCGGGCGAGTTCCACGCCCATGTAGAACGCATGCGAACCGTCGCTTTCCAGTCCCAGGTGCGGGAACAGCTTGAACGGGTCGGTCGCGGTGCGCAGGCCGTCGCGGTTGTAAACGTGCAGGCCTTCGGGGCTCATCTGCACGCGGAAACTGGGGTCCTTCACCTCGGCGGCGAAGCCGGCGATCTCTTGCGCGCTCCACGGAAACGGATCGAGCGAGCGCAGCGCGAGCAGCGCGTCGCCGAATCCGCGCGGCAGGCTGTTCGACTCCCGTGCGGCGTACATCAGGCGGCGCGCTGCGTCCGCCTCCCGCAACACGCCGAAGGCGTGCGCGCTGACCTGGGTGGTGAGGATATTCGCGATGCGCAATTCGGAAACGATGCCCATGAGCAGCGCCTGAAGCCCGAGCGTGTCGGCATCGGTCAGCTCGGTGAGGTTGCCGGTGCCCATCATGATCTCGACGCCGGGGAATTTCCTGCGCAGATCGCGGTAGCGCACGATCGACTCGGTGAAGCCGAAGTGGATCGGATCCAGGATCGGGTCGGCGAGGAAAGCACGGCTTTTTTTCCGCATCGCTTCGATCGCGCCGTACAGCGAGCGCAGGTTCCCGGAAGTGGAGGGAATCAGCACCGGCGTCGAGGCGACTTCGTCGGCGACCCAGAGACTCTCTTTTTTCAGGCTCAGCAGGAAGTCGGCGCCGGCGCGTCCGCCGCGCAGCAGTTCTTCCGTGTCCATCGAATCGACGCTGACCTTGCATCCCGCCGCATGCAGCGCCGCGACGGACTCTTCCAGGTGCGGGAAAGGCGTCTCCGGCAGGCAGCCGAGATCGATCACGTCGGCGCCCGCTTCGCGATAACCCGCCGCCTGCTGCAGGATCGCCTCGACGCTCATGTTCGGCGCATCGACGATCTCGGCGAAGATGCGCACGTCGTGGCGGGAAAGATCGATCGGCGCGCCGTCGCGGCCGAAGAATTGCGGCAGGTCCTTCAGGTCGTCCGGCCCGCGCACGAAGGGCACGTTGAACCGCTGCGTCAGCGCGTCGAGATCGCCGCGGCAGCGTCCCGGCACGATCACGCGGTCGGCGCCCTTCGCGTCGGGCAGCCGGCGCAGGATCATGTCGGAGGTCATGAGCCCCGCAACCTGGATCGAAAGCGCGTGCACCGTGTGCGTGAACGGCGCCGGCTGCATGCCCTCGAGCACCCGGTGCAGGCTCTTTTCCGCCAGCCGCCCGGTCAGGAAGAGGATGTGCTCGGACAACTCAGCCTCTCGTCGAGAGCCTGCTTGAGCGCGTCGACCGAGAGCACCACTTTGGTGTAAGCGAAGCGGGAGAGCTTTTCCACGTTCTCCAGGTCGATCGGCCGCGGATACACCCACACGTCGCCGCCCGGCGCCTCCGAGATGAGCGCGGGCGCGGTATCGCAGGCGTAGACGATGGCGGGAATGCGGCACTTGCCCGCCTGCGCGTAGAGGTTGGTGGCGAGCGTATCGGAGATGCCGGCGACGCACTTGGCCACGGTGTTCGAGCTGGCCGGCCCGATCACGACGGTGTGGTAGTCGCCGCCGTACAGGAAGGTCACCGGCACCGCGCTCGCGGTGTTGTCGCGGTAGACCTTCATCCCCTCCTTGAAGCGGGCGAGATCGTAGCCGTACATCTTCAGCACTTCGCCGGCAGCCTCGCTCAGGAACAGGTCGACGCTGGGCAGCGTGCGGACGATATCCATGCACTCCTTGAGGTAATGCCCCGAGCCGGTCAGGACCCAGGCGATGCGCGGTGACTCAAAACGAGACATTCGGTCGGTCCTTCTTCCATCACGATGTTAGCCCCGTTCGGTCCGCAACGGAACAGCGCGCTTCACGGCGACGACCCGCTGCTACAATGCCTCGCACCGAGAGGGCGCGACGGAAACCCGCATCGGCGTCGCGCGTCGTGGAGGTAACCATGGAAAAGACCGCCGAGAAGGCTTACACCGAGGAAGAGGTCAAGCAGCGTCTCGCCGCCGAATTGCCGCACTGGTACTACGAGGACGGCTGGATCCGCCGCAAGTACCGCACCGCCGGGTGGAAGGGCACGCTGATGGTGGTGAACACCGTCGGCCATCTCGCCGAGGCCGCCTGGCATCACCCCGATCTGACCGTGTCCTACGCCTTCGTCATCGTGAAGCTGGTGACGCACACCGCGAAGGGCGTCACCGACAAGGATTTCGCGCTGGCGAAGAAGATCGAGGAAGTGATCCAGTGGCAGCCGGGCAAGGAAGGCGGGCCGCTGGAAGGCACGCCGAACGAAGACCAGCGGTTCAAATACATCAAATACGACTGAGCATGCGGCCCTTCGCCGTGCCGGCCGGCGTCGCAGCGGCCGGACGCCGGCCTGCGGCCGCTTCCCCCTCCATGGACGTCATCTATATCCGCGACCTCCGGCTCGACACGGTGATCGGCGCCTACGAGCACGAGCGCCGGCATCCGCAGGCGCTGCAGTTCGACATCGAGATCGGCCGCCACGCGATGAACGCCTGCCACACCGACTTGCTCGAGGACACCATCGATTACGCCGCGGTCGTCCATTCCATCCAGGACGTGCTCGCCACGCACCGCTTCCACCTGCTCGAGCCGCTGGCGGAGGCGCTCGCGGACCTGATCCTCACCAAGTTCGACGCAAACTGGATCCGCCTCGAAGTCACCAAGGCCGGCATCGTCCCGGGCGCGCGCTTCGTCGGCGTGCGCATCGAGCGCAGCCGGTAGGGTTTAACCACAGAGACGCAGAGGACACAGAGAAGAACGAGAAACACGAGGTCTCACCACCAAGGCACCAAGGCACCAAGGCACCAAGGCACCAAGAAAATAGATGATTCCCTTTGGTTTTTCTTCGTGATCCTTCGTGTTCCCTTCGTGTCCTTCGTGTTGAGCGCGGTGTCGCTCTTGTCTTTCTCCGTGTCCTCTGTGTGGTTCAATCCCCCTTCACGAGCACCGCGTCGCGCCATTTGCGAACGGAGTTGATGGTCCAGACGCGCGAGGCGCGGCGCAGGTCGTCGAGGGTGATGCGCGCTTCGGCGATTTCTCCTCTGGCGAGCAGCCAGCCGCGGAACACGCCGGGCAGCAGGCCGCACTCGACCGGCGGCGTGAGTTTCCGGCCGCCCAGTTCGACGACGAGGTTGGCGATCGTGGTCTCGGTGACTTCGCCGCGGTCGTTCCACAGCACGACGTCGTCGCAGCCGGGGCGCGAGGCCTTCGCTTCGTCGTACATCCTGCGGTAGGTGGTCTTGTTGTACAGGAACGGATTCGCCGGATCGAGCGGCGCCGCGGCGATCGCGAGCCGTACCGGCCGCGCCGGCTCGTCGAGCGCCGAGGCCGAGGAGGAAATTTCGCCGTCGCGAGAGACGACCAGGCGCAGCCGTTGCCGTTGCCGCCCGAAGCCTTTCGCCAGTTCCGCGAGATGCGCGCGCACCCGCCAGACGTCGACGCGCGCGCCGAGATAGCCCGACGATTCGGTGAGCCGCCGCAGATGCTCATCGAGCAGAAAATAGCCGCCCTCCGGCTCCCAGAGCATCGTCTCCAGCATCGAGAACTCCGGCGGCGCGTCGGTCACGATGCGCGCCTTGAGCAGGCATTCCTCGTACTCCGCTTGGCTGGTGGAATCCCACACGATGCCGCCGCCCACCCCGTATTCCACCGTCGCCTGCTCGCGGTCGAACAGCGCGGTGCGGATCGCGACGTTGAACTGCGCGCGGCGCCCGGGCGCGATGTAACCGATCGCGCCGGTGTACACGCCGCGCGGCGTGGTCTCCAGCTCGGCGATGATTTCCGTGGTGCGGCCCTTCGGCGCGCCGGTGATCGAGGCGGGCGGAAAGCTCGCGCACAGCACCTCGGCGAACGGGGCGGATGAGCGCGCGGTCACCGTCGAGGTCATCTGCCACAGCGTCGGGTAGCGTTCCAGCTCGAACAGGCTCGGCACGCGCACGCTGCCGATCTCCGAGATGCGTCCGAGATCATTGCGCACCATGTCCACGATCATCACGTTCTCGGCCCGGTTCTTCGGCGAGCGCGCGAGCGCCTGCGCCCTCGCCTCGTCCTGCGCCGCCCACAGGCCGCGCCCAGTCGTGCCTTTCATCGGCCGGCTCTCCAGCCGCTCGCCGTCGCGGCGCAGGAAAAGCTCCGGGGAGGCGGAGCAGACGACGAAACGGCCGCAATCGAGCCAGGCGCTGTAGCGCGGCTCGTTCGCCTGCACCATGCGCAGGAACAGCGCTTCCGGCGGCTCTTCCGCCGGCGCGCGCAGGCGCAGCGTGTAGTTGACCTGATAGGTATCCCCGGCGGCGATCAGCTCGCGTATGCGCGCGATCGCGCCGTCGTAGTGCGCCCGATCGACCGAAGCCGTCCAGCGGTAGACCGGCCGGGCGGCGGCGGGGTCGCGCGGCGGCAGGGGCACGAGCGAGGGCTCGTCGTACAGGCCGAACCAGAGCAGCGGCAGCGCGCCCGCCGGACGCGCGCGCACCGCGCGGTCGAACGCCGGCCCCGCCTCGTAGGCGAGGAAGCCCGCCGCCCATAGTCGTTCGCGCTCGACGCGGCGCTCGATCTCACGCAGGGCGGGCAACACCTCTTCCAGGCGCTGTGCGATCACCGTCTCGCGCGGCGCGCGAAATGCGCGCCACCCGCCGGCAACGGGGTCCTGGATCAGGCAGCGGGGCAAGGGCAGCGGCACGAAACCGAGGTTGGACGGCGGCAATGGCGCCGATTATCCCAGACGAGGAAGGCGTGACCGGAAACCTGTCGCGGACGAAGCATTCATATAATGGCGCCGATCGTTCGATTTTGCGTGCGCCGCAGTCGCGCCGCGCCCACGGCCCTGACCAGACATGCAGACATCGTCGCCTCGATTCGCAGTGTTCGCGCTCGGCTTCCGGCCGTTCTACCTGCTCGCCGCCGCCCTCGCCGCCCTCGCGGTTCCGCTGTGGATCGCGGAATACGCCGGCTATCTGGGCGGCGCCGGGTATCTTTCCGGCTCCCTGTGGCACGCGCACGAGATGCTGTTCGGCTTCGCCAGCGCAGTGATCGTCGGCTTCCTGTTCACCGCGGTACGCAACTGGACCAATCGACCCACGCCCACCCGCACGCCGCTCGCGCTCCTCGCCGTCCTGTGGCTCGCCGGCCGCGTGCTGCTGCCGATCGGCCCGGGATGGCTCGCCGCGGCGGTCGACGTCGCCTTCCTGCCGTTCGCCGCTCTCGGCATCGCGATCCCGCTCGCGAAGAGCGGCAACCGGCGCAATTATTTCTTCGTCGGCCTGCTGCTGCTCATCGCCGCGGCGAACCTCGTCTTCCACCTCGGCCGGCTGGGCGTGCTGCCCGACGTCGGCCGCGAAGCCTTGCACGCCGCGCTGTATGTGGTGATCTTCATCATCGCGGTCATGGCGGGCCGGGTGGTGCCGATGTTCACCGCGAACGCGATCCCCGGCGCGCGCGTCTGGCGCAACGCGACGCTCGATCGCGCGGCGCTCGCCGGGCTTGCGGTGGCGCTGGCGGCGGCGGTCGTGCGCCCCGATTCCCCCGTCACCGCGCTGCTGTGCGCGCTGGCGGCGGTGCTGCACGTGCTGCGCGCGCGGGGATGGGTGCCGTTCTCCACCGGCGGAACGCCGATCCTGTGGATCCTGCATCTCTCGTATGCGTGGATTCCGCTCGGACTGCTGCTGCACGCCGCCGCCGCGCTGACTCCCGCGGTGCCGGCGACGGCCGCGCTGCACGCCTTCGCGGTGGGCGCGGCGGGCGGCATGATCATCGGCATGATCACCCGCACCGCGCGCGGCCATACCGGCCTCCCGCTGCAGGCGGGCGCGGCCGAGACCGCGGCCTACGCCCTGGTGCATGCCGCCGCCGTGGTGCGGGTGTTCGGCATCGTGCTGCTGCCGTCGCACTACCTGGCGACGCTGGCGGTCGCCGCGGCGCTGTGGTCCGCGGCTTTCCTCGCCTATCTCGGCGTCTACGTCCCGATCCTGGTCCGGCCCAGGCCAGACGGCCGCCCGGGGTGATCTCTCTCTCCTGATCGTTTTAGGCGATCAACCAGGAATGAATAATCAATTGGATCGCACACCACGCTGCGCTTAGTCTTTCGCCTGCAAGCCGGCGGCGTGCCCGCCGGCACCGGGGAGCGGCGGACGATTTTCCGCGATCCCGACGATTTGCAGCAATACTCGATCAAGGAGACGACCATGCAAGCAAGAAGCCAAGAGGCGGCGCGCGGCATTTCCCGCGGCATCGACATTGGAATCGGCGACGAGGACCGCGCGCGCATCGCGCAGGGCCTGTCGCGCCTGCTCGCCGATACCTACACGCTGTACCTGCAGACGCACAATTTTCACTGGAACGTCACCGGGCCGATGTTCAACACGCTGCACCTGATGTTCGAGGGGCAGTACACAGAGCTTGCGCTCGCGGTGGACCTGATTGCGGAGCGCATCCGCGCATTGGGATTTCCCGCGCCCGGCAGCTACAAGGACTACGCCAAGCTGTCTTCGATCAAGGAGGTCGAAGGCGTGCCCTCCGCCGAGGACATGATCCGCACCCTGGTCAGGGGGCAGGAAGCGGTGGTGCGCACCGCGCGCGACATCTTCCCGGTCGTGGAGAAATCGAGCGACGAGCCCACTGCGGACCTGCTCACCCAGCGCATGCAAACCCACGAGAAGAATGCGTGGATGCTACGCAGCCTTCTGGAAGACTGAAGCTAGCCGGGCAGCCGGGGTGGCGGGAGAGGTAAGCTCTTCCGCCCTGACCGCATCTAGAATAGCAGCCGGATAACGACCATGGCGGCGCCCGGCGCCGTACGGAGGAGGCCATGAAGCGCTTCGACCCTGTCACCCAGGCCCGCATCGATCTCACTGCCGCGCTGCGCTCGGCGGCGCGGATGGGGTTGAGCGAAGGGGTCTGCAACCACTTCAGCCTGGAAATGCCAGGCTCGCCGAACCTGTTCCTGATCAATCCGCAGGGACTGCACTGGTCGGAAATCACGCCGCGCGATCTGATGGTGGTGGACGAGAGCGGCAAGGTCGTGGAAGGCAGGCACAAGGTGGAACCGACCGCCTTCTTCATCCACGGCCGCATCCACCTGCGCAAGCGCAAGAAGTGCGTGCTGCACACCCATATGCCCTTCGCCACCGCGCTCACGCTGCTTGAAGGCGGCGAGCTCGACGTGTGCGCAAACCAGAACGCGATGCGCTTCTACGGCCGCATCGGCTATGACCGCGAGTACGGCGGCGTGGCGCTGGACGACGCGGAAGGCGATCGCATCTGCAACGCGCTCGGCGACAAGGACGTGGTGTTCATGCAGCACCACGGCGTGATCGTCTGCGGCGAGAGCGTCGCCTACGCCTTCGACGATCTCTATTACCTGGAGCGCTCCTGCATGGTGCAGGTGCTGGCGCAGGGCACCGGCGGCCGGCTCAAGCGCGTGCCGGAGAACATGGTCGCCGAAGTCGCCAAACAGATCGAAGGCGAACGCCAGCAGTCCACGCTACACTTCGAGGCGCTGAAGCGGCTGCTCGACCGCGACGAGCCGGGCTGGTCGCGGCTGCAGTGATGCTAGCCAGCCGGGCTGCGCTCCGGCGCGGACCGGAGGAGCCGGACGCAAGATCCGGCTGACCAACGATAGACGGGGGGAGAGATGAAACCGGCACGCAGAGCCCTGCTGTTTCGCGCCAGCACGATCGCGCTCGCGTGGATGCTGGCAGCGCTTCCCTCCATCGGTCGAGCGCAGGAAAAGAAACCGGTTCGGGTCGGTTTTTCCATCGCCCAGACCGGCCCCCTGAGCAGCGCGGGCAAATCCGGCCTGCTCGCCTTGCAGATCTGGCGCGACGACGTCAACGCGCGTGGCGGCCTGCTCGGCCGCCCGGTGGAATTGGTCGTGTACGACGATCAGAGCAATCCGGCCATGACGCCCGGCATCTATACCAAGCTGATCGACGTCGACAAAGTCGACCTGCTGGTTGCGCCCTACGCCACCAATCCCACCGCGCCGATCATGCCGCTCGTCAAGCAGCGCGATCTGCTGCTGATCGGCAACTTCGCGCTCGACGCGAACGCGCAGATCCGCCACGACAAGTACTTCAACAACCAGCCTTGGGCATCGGCGCGCGACTCCGCCGCGCCGTATCTCGCTCTTTGCCGGCGGCTCGGCGCAAAAACGATCGCGATCCTGGCTGCCGACGCCGAATTCGCGCAGAACCTTGCCAAGGGAATCCGCGCCGGCCTGGCAGAGCACGGTCTGCAGCCGGTCTACGACGAGAACTATCCGCCGAACACGGTCGACTTTTCCTCCATGGTGCGCACGATCCGTTCCCGCAAGCCGGATGCGGTGTTCGTCGCCTCCTACCCTTCGGACTCGACCGCGATCATCCGGGCGGTGAACGAAATCGGCGTGGGAGACAGCGTCAAGCTCTTCGGCGGCGGCATGGTCGGCCTGCAGTACGCGTCCATCATGGAAGCGCTGGGCTCCCAGCTCAACGGCGTGGTCAACTACAACACCTGGGCGCCAGAGAAGACGATGGATTTCCCCGGCGTGCGCGATTTCCTCGCCCGTTACCAGGCGCTCGCCAGGCAGGCGAACGTCGATCCGCTCGGCTTCTATCTTCCACCCTACGATTACGCGATCGGACAGCTCCTCGAACAGGCGGTCACCGCGACCAGGAGCCTGGACCACGGCGTGCTCGCCAAGTATCTCCGCGAACACGAGATGCAGACGATCGTCGGCCCGATTCGATACGGTCCCACCGGCGAATGGGCCAGGCCGCGGATCGTCTACGTGCAGTTCCGCGGAATCGTGAACCGGAACGTCGATCAGTTCCGCAGCCCGGGCAGGCAGGTGATCGTCGCGCCCGCGGCATTCAAGACCGGCGAAGCAATACCGTTCAATCGGGCGCATCAGTAACCCGGCCGGCGGGCGGAGGACCGAAAGGTGCCGGCGGAGCTGTTGATCGAAGCGATCGTCTCGGGGATTCTGCTCGGCTGCTTTTATGCGGCGGTCAGCCTCGGCCTGTCCGTTGCGTTCGGCCTGCTCGACGTGCCGCATATCGCCCACCCCGCATTCCTGATCCTCGGCGCGTACGGAGTCTATCTGCTGAACATGTACGGCGCGGACCCGCTGTTGAGCGGCGCGCTGTTGGCGCCGCTGTTCTTCGTCCTCGGAGTCGGCTTCTACCGCGCGTATCACGCGCTGTTCGAGAAGCGCGGAAGCGATGCCGGGCTGCGCGGGCTCTCGTTTCTCTTCGGCGTGTCCTTCATCGTCGAAGTGGCGCTGATTCTCGTGTTCGGGGTCGATCAGCGCATGGTCGATGCCGCCTACATCGGCGCCAGCGTTTCGCTCGGCGAATTGCGCGTGCCGACGCGGATGCTGGTCGCCTTCGGGCTTGCCTTGCTCTTGAGCGCCGCGCTTGCCGTCTACCTGTCTCGAACCTTCACCGGGCGCGCGATCCGGGCAGTGGCACAGGATCAGGTTGCGCTGTCGCTGATGGGCGCGGATCCGGTGCGGATCAAGCAATGGGCATTCGGGATCGCCATGGCGACTTGCGCGCCCGCCGGCGCGTTGTTGATCGTGGTGGGACCGGTCGATCCCGGGCTGGGGCGCCTGTACATCGGGCGCACCTTCTGCGTAGCCGTGCTCGCCGGGCTGGGCAGCGTGAAGGGAACGCTCGCGGCGGGAATCATCCTCGGGGTGGCGGAGAGCATCGTGCTGAGTTCATTCGGGCCCTCCTGGGCGCCCGCGGTGGCCTTCGGCATCCTGCTGCTGGTGCTTGCAGTGCGCCCGACCGGCCTGTTCGGGCGCTGATCGAGCCATGACGGCCTGGCGCGCAATCCCCGCCGGCGCGGCAGCAGTGGCGATCGCCGCGCTCGGCTGCGCGCTGGTCGTCGAGAACAATTATTTCTTTTTTGCCGCCTACGTGGTGCTGCAATTCATCGTGCTGGCCACCGCCTGGAACATACTCGGCGGCTATGCGGGCTACGTGAATTTCGGCTCCGGCGCCTTTTTCGCCTCCGGCGCGTATACCGCCGTCGCCTTGATCAAGCTCTTCGACGCGCCTTTGCTCGTGTCGATCGTCGCTGGGGGCATGGTCGCCGGCGGCCTGGGTCTGGCAGCCGGCGCGCTGACGATGCGCCTGCGCGGGATCTATTTTTCAATCGCGACGGTGGCCATCGCCGTGATCTGTGAAACCGCGGTCGTCAACTGGGCGTTCGTCGGCGGCGCGCGGGGGACGACCATCCTGCAGCCACCCGCCCCCGCCCTGTTCGCGTCCTACACCCGTTGGCTTTTTTTCGTCATGGCGCTGTTGGCGCTGCTCGCCGTCGCGGCCGCCCGCTTCATCGAAAAATCCCGGCTCGGGCAGGGCCTGCAGGCCATTCGCGACAACGAGGAAGCAGCCGAGTCGGTCGGCGTGCCGACGCTGAAACTGAAGCTGTTCGCCGCCACGGTGTCGGGTGCGCTGATGGGAATGGCCGGCGCGCCTTTCCCGCTCTATATGAGCTTCATCGAGCCCGCTTCCTCCTTCAGCCTGAACTACGCCGTCTCGGCGCTCGCCATGCCGATCATCGGCGGAACGTCGAGCTGGATCGGGCCCGTGATCGGGGCGGTGCTGCTCGGCGGCGCGCAGCAGATCGTGACCGTGACGGTGTCCTCCGAACTGAACGTGCTCATCGTTGGGCTGTTGCTCGTGGTCTTCGTCGTCGCCGCGCCGCAGGGCATACTCGGCCTGATGCGGCGGCCAAGCACGCGGAAAGGCGAGTCGTGAGCGCGCCTTTGCTCGAGGTCAGGGCGCTGTCGAAGCGCTTCGGCGGTTTCAGCGCGCTGAGCGAAGTGAGCCTCAGCGTGCGTGCCGGCGAACGGCTCGGCATCATCGGCCCGAACGGCTCGGGCAAGACCACGCTGATCAACTGCATCGCCGGTTCGTTGCGCGGCGACGGCGGCGGGATCGTGTTCGAAGGCGCGGACCTCACGCCGCTCTCGCCTCACCGGCGCTGCCGGCTCGGCATTGCGCGCACCTTCCAGGTACCGCGACCGTTCGCCGGCATGACGGTGGAGCAGAACGTGGCCGTTCCGCTCCACTTCGTCGCACGGCATCGTTTCCTGTCCGTCGCCGATGTGCGGCGCGAAGCGGGTGGCATCCTGGAGCGCACCGGATTGCGCGGGAAGGCCGACGCCTTGGCGGGTTCGCTGACCCAGATCGAGCTGCGCAAGCTCGAGCTGGCGCGCGCGATCGCGATCCGGCCGCGCCTGCTGCTGCTCGACGAAGTCATGGCCGGGCTTTCCGCGGTCGAGGTCGACGAAGTCCTCGAAATCCTGGCGACGCTGCAGGAAGAAGGGGTCACCGTCATCATGATCGAGCACATCATGCGCGCGATCATGCGTTTCTCGAACCGCGTCGTGTGCCTCGACGCAGGACGCCTGGTCGCGGACGCGCCGCCCGCCGCGATCGTGCACGACGCCGAGGTGCAGAGGATCTACCTCGGTGTTTAGTCTCGCGATCCGCGATCTCGAAGCGGGCTACGGGGCGGTTCGCGCGCTGTACGGCGTGTCGCTCTGCCTGCGCCAGGGGGAGACCGTGGCGCTGCTCGGCACCAACGGCAACGGCAAGAGCACGCTCATGAAGTGCGTGATGGGCCTGCTGCGACCTACGCGCGGGTCCATCGTGCTCGAGGCG
>DASRFY010000118.1:0-2027 GCA_035651315.1 Burkholderiales bacterium | reverse complement strand
TGTAGCGGTAGTGCTCCCGGCGTTCCTCCTCGGGCGCGCTGCCGGCGCCCAGGCGCATCTCGTGAATCTCTTCGGCCGCGGAGACGTCGACGAATCCATCGAGCATGTGGGACAGCGCTTCGCCGGCGGCGTGAATCGTCTCCTGCAATCGTGCGGGAGTGTCGTCGGATTGAAGCGCCGCGAGTTCCGGCAGCGAGCGGATCAGATCCTGGCGATCGCGGTCAACGACGGATGGGGTTGGGGTGGAAGCGGCGACGTCAGCGGCGCGCGAGGAAGCGGGAAATACAAAGAGGACGATGGTCCAGGCAAACGCCGTGCGTAACATAGGCGTGCCGTTCCACCTTAACATTCCGGCGCAACGGCGCGCGTCCACGCAGGGCGGACTGGCGGAGTGGCCCGCGCGCGGCGACCGTGCGGGCTGATCCGGCGGAAACGGTTAGAACAACTCGCCGATGTCTTTTGCCGCTGCGCGCGCTTCGAAGTGGATCAGACCGGCGTTCGCGGGCGCGGGACCTACCACGGTCAGCACGGCTTTCGGGCCAGCCGCGTACACGAACAGCGTGGCGTCGTCGCAGCGAATGTTGATTTCAGCCAGATCCCCACCGGCGAGGCTGTCGGTGATGCGGCGTCCGAGGCTCGCGGCAGCCGCGGCCATCGCGGCCAGACGGTTCGGATCGGCGCCGTTGGTCAGCGAATGGGCCACTGGCAGGCCCTCGGTGGAGGCCAGCAGCACTCCCTTGATCTCGGGCAACGCATTCTTCAGGTTTTCAATCTGCTGCTTCAGAATCTCGTGTTTCGCCATGTTTCCTCTTGAGTTCGGTTGCCGAGCGCTTCGGTGCTGCCCGGTACTACTCTGAGATCGGCAACCAGGGGCATAACTTTAGGAACTCCACCGGCGCTTTTTCAGGTGATACCCCCTTTTGCGCTCACTGCGCCCCTGAAATGCTTCACCAACTTGGGCGCGTCGGCAGGGGTCCACCCAGGGTAAAGGCCCTGGAGTGCCCTGCCCTCCGCGCCTGGAGCAGGCGCTTAAGTGCTTCTACTCAGCAGAAACCCACAGGCCAGGTCTGGTCGAAAGCCGCTCTCGAACCGATTAGGAGAATATGCGGTGTCTGTATTGCGGCAGGCAACTGGCGCTCTTGCGGAAACTCACCGGCGGTGGCGAGTTCTGCTCCGACGCACATCGTCAGAGCTATCAGGACGAGTACAACCGCCTCGCGCTCAGCCGCTTGCTGCAGTCGCAAAGCCCCGGCGAAGATGCGCCCGCGACGCTTCCCACGCCGTCGCGCAAGCTTCCCATGCGCGCCGGCAGCATCCTCGAACTGGAAGACTACGTTCCGCCCGCTCGGGCGCCGCTGCCTCCCGATCCGCCGCACGAGAACCGGCCGCGTGCGCGAGCCGAAGATGGTTTTCGCGATCCGCATCGTCGCGCCGGCTACATTCCCCCGCGGCTGAAGGGCTGTCCCGGCGTACTCGGCCCGCATTTCGAAAGCAGCCCGGCTTGGGCGCTCGATCTGCTGCAAGTTTTGCCGAGCCCCGAGAACGGCCTGAATCCCGTAATCGCCAGCCGATCCGAAAGCTGCGTCCAGGTACAGCCTCCGAAACCTGCTTCGGCCGCGGCATCTCAAATCCGCGTTTCCGACACTGAGCTTCTGCTGCGTGGCGCTGAACCGGCCACCCCCGCCTTAGCGCTCGACGCCACACCGCTCTCCATTCCGCCGCGATCCGAAAAAATCCGCGTTCCGCTGGACGCAAACGCGTCCACGCCCGCGGCGCCGGCTGCCTTCGAACCTCGGACCATTGAACCCGCGCCGCCGTGCGCGATGCCGCAATCGAAGCGCATTCCCGGCGAATACCGCGTGCCGGCGCCGGCCGCGCCCCGGGAACTGGCGCTGTCCGCCATCTCGCCCGAATTTCAGCTCGACGCTACGGCCGAGGCGATACCCTTCGATGTCTGCTGGGGATTCTCCGAGACGCTGGCGACGGGCTTCGTCGCCGGTCTCAAGCTCGGCGAGGAGCAGATCCGC
>DASRFY010000117.1:0-7450 GCA_035651315.1 Burkholderiales bacterium | reverse complement strand
AGAAAAGTCGCCACCATGAGCAGGACCGTGAGGAAAAGGGTCCACAGGGTCCAGCGCAGCAGCCGGCGAAGCGGAGCGGTCCAGGCGGTCAGCGGCATCGCTGCCATTATCCGATAACCGCTCCGGGGTTCCCGCCGCGCTCCGGATGGTTCGCGCGCCGACGCCGAGTAGTAGAATTGCGTCATCGTTGGAGAGCAGGGCGATGGAACAAACCACTCCTCCCTTTGTCGGGCAGCGTCAGAAAGTCTTTCGGTCGACGTGTCCCCATGACTGCCCCGATGCGTGCTCGATGCGGGTGACGGTGGATACCATCACCGGGCGCGCGATCAAAATCGAGGGGGATCCGACCCATCCGGTCACCCGCGGCTACCTCTGCAACAAGGTCAACCACTACCTCGAGCTGGTCTACAACGGGAAGCGGGTGCTGTATCCGCACCGGCGCGTCGGTCCCAAGGGACCGGGGGCGCAGTTCCGGCGCATTACCTGGGATGAGGCGATCGCCGAGATCGCCGGACGCTTCCAATCGGTGATCGGCGAGCACGGAGCGGAGGCGGTGCTGCCGTTTTCGTATTCCGGGACGCTCGGCCTGCTCGGTTTCCTGGGCATGGGCGAGCGCTTCTTCAACAGGATGGGCGCCTGCCGGCTGGAGCGCACGATCTGCACCGCGGCCGGCGCCGCCGCCGAGATGGCGACATTCGGTCGCGTCGGCGACGCAAACATCGAAGACCTGCCGCAGATGGAGCTGGTGATCCTGTGGGGCACGAACCTGGTGTCGACCGGCGTGCATGCGATGCCTTTCGTGCAGGCGGCGCGCGACAACGGCGCGCGCATCGTCGCGATCGATCCCCGGGTTACGCGCACCACGGCGTTCGCCGACTGGCATCTGCAGCCGAAGCCGGGTACCGACGCGGCACTCGCACTCGGCATGATGAAAGTCATCGTCGACCGCGGCCTGCACGACGTCGAGTTCCTGCAGCGTCACACGGTCGGCTGGGAGAAGTTGATCGAGGAGCGGCTGCCGGAATATCCGCTCGACCGCGTGGCGAAGATCACCGGGCTCGAGGAAGCCGACATCCAGAAACTGGCCTTGCTCTACGCCTCGACCCGGAAATCCTTCATCCGGGTCAACTGGGGCATACAGCGGCATGAAAACGGCGGGCAGATGACGCGCGCGATCAAGCTGCTGCCGGCGATCACCGGGGCTTTCGCCGGCAAGGGCGGGGTATGCATGTCCAGCGGCGGCGAGATGCGCCGGGTCGACCTCGCGAAGTTCCAGCGTGCGGATCTGCTCGCGGGTCGCAAGCCGCGCACCTTCAACATGATCCAGCTCGGCAACGCGCTGAACGACGCCGTGCCGCCGGTGAAAATGCTGTTCGTATGGAACTCCGACCCCGCGAACTGCGTGCCCGACACCCGGGACGCGCGACGCGGGCTCGCCCGGCAGGATCTGTACGTCGCGGTGCACGACACCTTCTTCACCGACACCTGCGACTACGCCGACATCGTCCTGCCGGCTGACACGACGCTCGAGCACGTCGACCTGTACGGCGCGTACGGCAATTTCTACTACGGGCTATCCGAGCGCGTCATCGCGCCACTCGGAGAAAGCGTGGACAACACCGAGTTGTTCCGGCGGCTGGCGCACGCGATGGGCTATCGCGATCCGTGCTTTTCGCAGACCGACGAGGAGATGATCCGCGAGCTGATCGATCCGGAGTTCAACCCCCTGTTCGAGGGCGTGACCTGGGAACAGCTCCGGACCCGAGGCTGGGCGAAAGCGGCGGTCGATTCGCCGCGCCGGCCGGGTATCAACTCCGGTCGCTGGCTGACGCCTTCGGGAAAGATCGAGATCTGGTCCGAGACCCTCGCAAAGCAGGGTGCCGATCCGCTGCCTGCACACGTGCCCGAGCGGGAAGGCCTGGCGAACGAGGAAGCGCGCGGCAGGTATCCCCTGCAGGTGCTCTCCGCCGCCACGCATTACTTCATCGGTGCGAGCTTTCAGCACGTGCCGCGGCTGCAGGAGATGCTTTCCCGGCCCACCTTCGAGGTGAGTCCACAGGATGCCGGGACGCGCGGCATCGCCAGCGGCGACTATTGCCGCCTGTATAACGACCGCGGTGAGACTTTCGGCTACGCGTTGATCGTCGAGGGGCTGCTGCCCGGCGTGATCGGCGCCCAGAAGCAGCTGCAGGGCTCGAAGATGCCCAACGGACAAAACGTCAACGCGTTGACCAGCCAGCGGGAAGCCGACATGGGCCGCGGCCCGGTATTCTATTCGACGCTGGCGGAGCTGGAAAAAGTCGGGGGCTAGCTGGTGAGAGCGGCGGACGAGGAGAGCGCAACGGCTCTTGATTCGGCCTTCCTCCTCGGCAGGCTTGCGGCCGCCGTTCGCCGGCCGATGCAATGAGCGCGACCCTCATCGACGGCGTGGCGGTATCGAAGGCGATTCGCGCCCAATGGAAACAGCGCGTCGATGCGCTGAAAGCGATCGGCATCACCCCCGGCCTGTCGGTGATCCTGGTCGGCGACAATGCCGCGTCCCAGGTCTACGTGCGCAACAAGGCCAAGGCCTGCGGCGAAGTCGGAATTCATTCCGAGGTGCATCGCTATCCGGCCGATGTGCCGCAGGAGGTGGTGCTCGGCAAAATCCGTGAGCTGAATCGCGATTCGCGAATTCACGGCGTCCTGGTGCAGCTTCCGCTGCCGCCCAGGGTCGACAAGGCCAAGGTGCTGGATGCAATCTCGGTCGACAAGGACGTCGACGGATTCCATCTCTGCAACATGGGTGCGCTGGTGGCCGGCGGCGCCGTTTTCCCGCCCTGCACGCCCTACGGCGTGATGGCCCTGCTCGACCACTACCGGATCCCGCTCGAGGGGCGTAACGCCGTCGTCGTCGGGCGCAGCAACATCGTCGGCAAGCCGATGGCGCTCATGCTGCTGGCGCGCGACGCGACCGTCTCGATCTGCACTTCGAAGACGCGCGACCTGAGGATGTATACGCTGCTGGCGGATATCCTGGTCGTCGCGACCGGTCGGCCGAAGATGATCGGCGCCGATATGGTGAAGCCGGGGGCGGTCGTGATCGATGTGGGCATCAATCGCCTGCTGGACGGCAGGCTCGTGGGCGATGTGGACTTCGAAGCAGTCAGGGAGGTGGCCGGATTCGTGACCCCGGTTCCCGGCGGCGTCGGACCGATGACGATCGCCATGCTGATCGCGAATACCGTCCAGGCGGCCGAGCGCACAGGGTCGAAGCAGACCGAGACGGGGGCCGCGGCAGTCCACGCTTCCATCCTGCCGTAACTTCTTCCTGCGCGCTTCAGGTGGCTTCGGGTTGCGCGGCGCTCAGATGTCTTCCCAGCCAGTCCGCAGCCAGTTGCGCGACTTGTTCCAGCGTGCCCGGTTCGTCGAACTGCGCACCCGCGCCGGTAATGACCCGCAGTTGTTTCTCGCAGCGAAGCGTTCGCAGCGCCTCGCGGTTCAAGGCGATGACAGGCGTATCGCGACCGCCGACCAGCAGCAGGGTCGGCGCAGTAACCGCGTTGAGCGCCGCCTGTCCCGCGAGATCGGGTCTCCCGCCTCGCGATACCACCGCTCTGACTTCCCGGCCGAGCTGCGCGCCGGCACACAGCGCCGCAGCCGCGCCGGTGCCGGCACCGAAATAGCCCAGCTCGAGTCCTGACACTTCCTGCTGCGCGCGCACCCATTCGGTGGCGAGCAGCAGGCGCGCAGTGAGCAGCCCGATATCGAAACGCGAACGGTACTGCGAGTCCTCCACCGGAGTGAGCAAATCGAACAGCAGGGTGGCGATCGAGCGCTCATGCAGCACTGAAGCAACATAATCGCTACCCGCGCTCAACCGGCTGCTGCTTTGAACGAAGAGCACGACCCCGCCCGGGTCGGGCGGCACGGCGAACGAACCTTCGAGCCGGCCGACCTCGACCGGGATGTCCGCCCTCTTGCGCAGGATGTCCGGCAAGCGCTCCGCTCGGTCAGGCGACGCCTATTGCGACGGGAATGCGACGCCGGCCGAACTGGCCGGCGAACTTCTCGAAACGTCCATTGACCACGGCGCCACAGTCCGCGCACTTGCCCTGCGCCGTGAGCCGGTAGAAAAGGATGCGGTGCCAGTCGCGTGCGATCAGCGCCTTGCCGCAGCCGGGGCAGAATGTAGTGCCGCCCTCGATGTCGTGCACGTTGCCGGTGTAGACGAACTTCAATCCTTCGCCCACGGCGATCCTGCGCGCCCGCCCGAGCGTCTGCGGCTCGGTAGGCGGCAGGTCCGTGAGCTTCCAGTCGGGATGGAACGCGGTGAAATGCAGCGGCACGCCGGTGCCCAGCTCCTTCGCAACCCACTTGGAGAGCTGGTAGATCTCCTCGTCGGAGTCGTTCTTGGTCGGGATCAGGAGCGTGGTGATCTCGAGCCAGACGTCGGTTTCCTGCTGCAGGTATTTCAGGGTGTCAAGCACCGGCTGCAGGTGCGAGCCCGTGAGCCGGAGGTAGAAATCCTCGGTAAAGGCCTTGAGGTCGACGTTCGCGGCGTCCATCTTGGCATAGAACTCGCGACGGGGTGCGTCGTGCATGTAGCCGGCGGTCACGGCTACGGTCTTGATGCCTACGGCGCGGCAGGCATCGGCCACGTCCATTGCGTATTCGGCAAAGATCACCGGGTCGTTGTAGGTGAAGGCGACGCTCTGGCAGCCGTGGCGCTGCGCCGCGCGCGCAATGTCATCCGGACCCGCCAGGTCGGCGAGGCGATCCATGTCGCGCGATTTCGAGATGTCCCAGTTCTGGCAGAACTTGCAGGCGAGGTTGCAGCCCGCGGTGCCGAAGGAAAGCACGCTCGACCCCGGATAGAAGTGGTTCAGCGGTTTCTTCTCGATCGGATCGATGCAGAAGCCGGAGGAGCGGCCGTAGGTGGTCAGCACCATGGCATCGCCTTCTCGCTTGCGCACGAAGCAGGCGCCGCGCTGCCCTTCGTGCAGCCGGCAGTCGCGCGGGCACAGGTCGCACTGCAGTCGGCCGTCTTCGAGCAGATGCCACCAGCGCGCCGGATGGTGCGTGTCTATGCTTCCGACCATTTGTCCACCGTATAGCGATACAGCCGCACATCTTCCGCCCAGAACTCGGCCGCAAGCCCGGCCTTGCGTTTCAGCTCCGAGAGGAAGGCTGCGGGCTCGGGCAGGGACTCCCACACCTGCGGCAGGAAGGTGCCGCGTTTGTCGCGCCAGGCGAGCACCACGCCGTCTTCGCCGGCGCGAAGCTCGGAGATCGCGTCGCGTTCGTCTCGAAACCGCACCGGCGACAGCGCCGAGAGTACGGACACCTCGATGTCGATCCGGTTCAGCTCTGCTGGCGCCAGCGGCGTGAATCGCGGGTCCTGAAATGCCGCCGCCTGCGCGTTGGCTCGCACGTCCTCGAGCAGCGTGCGGCGCGGCTCCAGGCTGCCGATACAGCCCCGCAGCCGGCCTTCCTGCTTCAGGGTCACGAACGAGGCGGCGGGAGAGTGCAGGAAATCCGCCTGCTCGTCGGCTTCCAGCCATAGGCCGAAACGCCTGGCGATGGCGGCACGGGCGATGCCGAGCAGGACCTGCCCTTTGTCAGACTGCGGCCGGCTCATAGAATGCAAAGGCGGCATAGCCTACCACCCGCGACTTGTCGCCTGCCGTGTCGCCGGAGTTGCGCAAATCCAGCAGATCGGGCTGCAGGCCGCGGCGGCCCGCGGCCGTAAGCAGACCGTTGATCGGAGTCGCGCCGCAGGCCTGATCGTGGGTGAGGTCGGGCTTGAGATTGAGGATCGTGCGGGCGGTGAACTCATCGATGGCGCAGGCGCGCGGGTAAGGCAGGTAGTGCGAAAGGTCCGAGCTCACGACGATCAAGGTTTGCCGATCACCCCAGAGCAGATCGATGACCTCTGCGACTTCGCGCGCGGAGGCATCTCCGACCGCAAACGGCGTCAGCGAGAATTCCCCGAACATCGACTGCAGAAACGGCAGCTGTACTTCGATCGCGTGTTCGCGCTCATGGACTTCGTCGCTGACGACCACCTGCGGCAGGCGGGCCGCCAGTTGCATCCCCTCCGGGTCGAGCGCCACCCTGCCGAGCGGCGTGAGGAAGGCATCCGCGGCGGGCAGTGCGAGCCCGCGCACCCATCTGCGGTGCGCCGGCCCGAACAGCACCACGCGCTTGACCGTGTCGCGTAGCGAGGCGACTGTCGCATACGCGCTCGCCGCGATCGGTCCCGAGTACACGTAGCCCGCATGCGGCGCGATCAAAACCTTTGGCACTCGCTGTTCGGCGGGAAATTGCGCGTCCGAGATCAGTCCCGACACCGTGACAGACAGTTCGTCTGCCTGGCCGGGATAGAAAAGGCCGGCGACCGCCGGCGGTCTGAGCTGATTCATTGTTCGATATTCCTTGGCCGCCGGAACGGGTCACCCCGAATCGGCAGGCACAGGACATATTCGAATTATAAGCAGCGCCTCGTCGCGCGGTGATTTCTCAGGAAAGTGAAAAAAACCTTTGACCCTACGGGGAAAACCGGTATATTGCTGACTGGTTAGTCATTAATGCCTTCATGACCCTTTCCAGATCCGACCGCCGCTGGGCCCGCCGCAAGGAAGCGCGTCCAGCGGAATTGACCGCAGCCGCGCTCGAGCTGTTCGTCGAGCGCGGTTATTCGGCGACGCGTCTGGACGATGTCGCGGCACGTGCCGGCGTCAGCAAGGGGACGCTGTATCTGTACTTTTCTAGCAAGGAAGAGCTTTTCAAGGCGGTGGTTCGGGAAGGGCTGCTGCCGGTGATCGAACGCGGCGAAAGGTTATCCGAGGAGCACACCGGCAGCGCGGGCGACCTCATTCGCCGGCTCATACGCAATTGGTGGGAATCGGTCGGTCGGACGCCGCTTGCGGGCATCGCCAAGCTGATGATTTCGGAGTCGGGTAATTTTCCCGAGATCGCCCAGTTCTACTATCAGGAAGTCCTGACGAGGGGGCATCGGCTGATGGACGCCGCAGTTCGGCGCGGCATGGAGTCGGGAGAGTTCCGTAGGCTCGACCCCGATTTCGCGGTACGTCTGCTGGTCGCGCCGCTGGTGATGCTTTCGATCTGGCGCTTTTCCTTCGATTTCTGTGACAGCAGGCGCCTCGATCCGCAGCAGTATCTCGACCACCATATCGACATTTTCCTCAACGGCCTTCGCGCCGAAGGCGGCAAGCCGGCGCGCGCCGGAAACGTCGTCAGCATCAACAGGAAAGGAAAAAACAAGTGAGAGGAGCGCTGTTGGTCGCGAGCGCGCTGCTGGTTGCGCCGGCCGCTCCTGCTGCCGACCTGATGGGTCTGTACCGCGAGGCGCAGGTGCAGGATGCGCAGTACGCGGGGGCGAAGGCGCAGTACATCGGCACCCAGGAGCGGCTGCCGCAGGGGCGGGCGCTGCTGCTGCCCAACGCCA
>DASRFY010000116.1:0-2637 GCA_035651315.1 Burkholderiales bacterium | reverse complement strand
GCACGCGCATCGAGGTCGTCACTGAGGGTGTCTTCACGCGCATGATCCTCGACGATCCCACGCTGCAAAGCGTCAGCGCCGTGCTGTTCGACGAATTCCACGAGCGCTCGCTCGATGCCGATCTTGGGCTGGCGCTGGCGCACGACGCGCAGGCCGGCCTGCGCGAGGACCTGAAGATTCTGGCGATGTCGGCCACGATCGACGGCGCGCGGGTGGCCAAGCTGCTTGGCAATGCGCCGGTCATCGAGAGCGCCGGCCGCGCCTTCCCGGTGCAGACGCGTTATCTCGGGCGCGATCCGCGTGAGCCGATCGAACGCCAAGTGGCGGCCGCTGCGATGCGCGCCTTGCAGGCGGACAAGGGGTCGCTGCTGGTCTTTCTTCCCGGCGCGGCGGAAATCCGCCGCACCGCTGCGCTGCTGGAAGAGCGCATTGGCGACCCCGCGGTGGAGGTGCATGCGCTGTTCGGCGCGCTCGATTTTGCCGAGCAGGACCGCGCCATCGCACCGCCGCCTGCGGGCAAGCGCAAGATCGTGCTGGCGACTTCCATCGCCGAGACCTCGCTGACCATCGAAGGTGTGCGCGTGGTCATCGATAGCGGGCTGGCGCGAGTGCCGCGCTATGAGCCGGATGTCGGACTGACGCGGCTGGAGACGGTGCGTGTCTCGCGCGCCGCCGCCGATCAGCGGCGGGGACGCGCCGGGCGCACCGAGCCTGGTATCTGCTATCGCCTCTGGGACGAGCCGCAAACCGCCTCGCTCGAGCCCTATGCGCAGCCGGAAATCCTCGCCGCCGATCTGTCCGGCTTCATGCTCGATCTGGCGCATTGGGGCGTCGGCGATCCGGCGACGCTTGCGTTTCTCGATGCGCCGCCGCAGCCGGCGATCGACGAAGCGCGTGCGCTGTTGCGTGAACTGGGGGCGATCGATGAAGCGGGACGCATCACTGAGGAAGGAAAGCTGTTGCGCCAGTTGCCGCTGCCACCCCGATTGGCGCGCATGGTGGTCGATGCGGGCAGGGAAGGGGCAGCTACGCTTGCCGCCGAGATCGCCGTCGTGCTTACCGAGCGCGGTCTCGGCGGCAATGACATCGACCTGCGCCACCGCCTCGACGCGCTGCGCCGTGACCGTTCGCCGCGCGCTCAGGAGGCGAGAAGGATGGAGCAGCGGTGGGCGGCGATTGGGAAACCCGAGCACTTGCTGCTGGCGCAGCGCGCTTCCTCCCCCCTTGAGGGGGAGGGCTGGAGAGGGGGGTATGCCGAGGATAACGGCGTATCAGGATTACCCCCCTCCCGGCACGCTTCGCGCGCCGACCTCCCCCGCAAGGGGGGAAGTAAAAAAGACTACAGCGGAGAGGGAGAAGCGGGCTCCCTCCTCGCGCTCGCCTATCCCGACCGTCTTGCCAAGAACCGCGGCGCGGGGACGAATGCTTTTCTGCTGGCGAACGGACGCGGCGCGTCGATCGATGAAACGTCGCCGCTCGCACGTGAGCCTTTCCTCGTGGTGGCCGAACTGGCGGGGAAGGCGGGGCAGAGTCGCATCCTGCTCGCGGCGCCGCTTTCGCTTGCGGAGATCGAAAGCCGTTTTGCCGATCGCATCGAAAGCCGCGCAGAAATTTATTTCGACAAGCCGAGCGCGTCGCTGCGCGGCCGGCGCAGCCGCCGTCTTGGCGCGCTTGCGCTGAACGAGCAGGCGATTTCCATTGCTGCCAACGAGGAAGCCGCACAAATCCTGGCCCGCGGGATTCAAGATATCGGAATCGAACGCCTGCCGTGGAACAGGGCCTTGAACCAGTGGCGCGACCGCGTGACGTTTCTTCGCCGCGCGGAAGGCGAGGAATGGCCGGACGTTTCCGACGCGGCGCTGGGCCGCAATCTCGATTGGCTGACGCCTTTTCTTCTCGGCAAGCGCGCTCTGGCGGAGCTGGGCGCCGATGAGCTGGGATCCGCGTTAGAAGCCTTGCTACCGCACGCGTTACGCCGGCGTCTGGACCAGGAAGCGCCGACGCATTTCTTGGCGCCGACCGGGTCCCGCGTTCCCATAGACTATACCGAAGAGGGGCCCAGGCTCTCGATCCGCGTCCAGGAGCTTTTCGGCGTCAACACGCATCCGAGCATCGCCAAAGGAGGAACGCCACTGCTCATCGAGCTGCTCTCGCCGGCGCACCGCCCAGTGCAGGTAACGCGCGATCTGCCGGCGTTCTGGCGCGGCAGTTACGCGGCGGTGAAGGCAGAAATGCGCGGCCGCTATCCGCGCCATCCCTGGCCTGACGATCCAGCCGCGGCGGCGCCGACACGGCGCGCCAAGCCGCGCGGGTCTTGACCGGGCGAAGAGCGCGCGTGACCCGGAACGCCGGATCGCTATCATCAGAGGAAAATGATTCGGCGGCAGGTGCCGCGACTCCCTCGGGGGACCGTCATGCGCAGCGAGAGCCAGCAAGCGGCCGCGGCCATTCGCGCGCGGGCGGGCGACGTCCGCGTCGATCTTGGGTTGGTGGCCGGCGCTGGCCTGGCAGGAATCGCCGAGCATATCGCTTCGCCGCTACGCTTTCCCTATGCGAGCCTGCCCGGCTTTCCGCGCCTGGAACAGGCAGGAGGCGAGGCGGAGCTTTTGCTCGGCGCCCTCGGTACGGCGCGGGTTG
>DASRFY010000115.1:0-23731 GCA_035651315.1 Burkholderiales bacterium | reverse complement strand
GCCTCTGCGTTGAGATCTTGATGTTGAAGTTGACTTCCGCGCATCTGCGTTGAGATTTTGATTTCCATCTCCGAATGTCCAGGCAACCCCGCTATAGCGCCGCGGCGCTGATCGAGTACGCCACCGAGCTGCTCGATAGAGCCGGGCTCGAGCAAGACAAGTCCGCCGCGGTCGCGGAAGTGCTGGTCGAGGGCGATCTGCTCGGCCACGACACGCACGGCCTGCACCTGCTGGCGCCGTACCTGAAGGAAATCGAGTCGGGCAAGATGACTCGCGCCGGCGAGCCGCGCGTGATCGCGGACTTTCCCGCCGCGCTCACCTGGGACGGCATGCGCCTGCCCGGTCCCTGGCTGGTGCTGCGCGCGATCGAGATCGCGACCCGGCGCGCGAAGACGCAGGGCACCTGCACGGTGGCGATCCGGCGCAGCCATCACATCGCCTGCCTCAGTGCGTATCTGAAGCGCGTCGCCGATGAAGGCCTCGTGATCATGCTGCTCTCTTCCGGCCCCGAGACGGGCGGGGTGGCGCCGCACGGCGGCCGGCGCGACGTGTACACGCCCGACCCGATTGCGGCGGCGTGGCCGACCGCCGGCGACCCGGTGCTGATCGACGTCTCGATGTCGATCACCACTCATGGGCTCACCCGCAGATTGCACGCCGAAAAGAACAAGCTGCCCGGGCGCTGGCTGATCGACGGTCACGGCAATCCCTCCGACGATCCCGCGGTGCTGTTCGCGGATCCGCCCGGCGCGCTGCTGCCGCTGGGCGGGCTGGAACACGGGCACAAGGGCTACGCGCTCGGCCTGCTGGTCGAGGCGCTCACTCAGGGACTGTCCGGCCACGGTCGCGCCGATCCCAACGAAGGCTGGGCAGCGAACGTCTATGTGCAGATTTTCGATCCGCGCCTGTACGGCGGAGAAAAGGACTTCGTGCGCCAGACGCAGTGGCTGGCGGACGCCTGCCGCGACACCCCGCCGCGGCCCGGCTTCGACCGCGTGCGGCTGCCCGGCGAAGCCGGCCTCGCGCGCCGCAGGCGACAACTTGCCGAGGGCGTCGAGCTGTATCCTTCCATCCTGCCTGCGCTCGCGCCCTGGGCCGAGAAGCTCGGCGTGCAAGCTCCCGCGGCCCTGCCATGAGCGGGCGCTGTCACGGCTCAACGCGAGGCAAAAACGCAGCGTCGATACGAATCGATCAACAACGGAAAAATCAACACCCAACGCAGAGGCGCAGAGGACGCAGAGTAAAACGAAAGAGAGTGAAACAATACAGGTGCCAAGTGGACAGACATCCGCTCGCTGTATTCGGGTAACGTGCGCTACGCGAACATCCCAACAGCTACCCCGTTAGTTTCCCGACCCATTCATTCTTGTTCCGGGTTTCCTCTGCGATCTCTGCGTCCTCTGCGCCTCTGCGTTGAGATCTTGATGTTGAAGTTGACTTCCGCGCATCTGCGTTGAGATTTTCCCGGGGGTGGAAATGAATCTGACAGAGAGACTGGCGAAGCTCTACACCGGCGCGGTGCACGACGTGCTGCGCGCGATGAGCCACGGCAACTGCGTGCTGCCGCCCGAAATTCGCGCCCTCGACCCGGCGAAGAAGCTCGCCGGCGAGGTCTGCACCGTCAGCGGCCACATCGACCAGACGCTCGATCCGCACCAGACGCTGGTGCAGTGGACCGGCCTGCTGTCGAAAGCGCCCGCGGGAAAGGTGCTGGTGTGCCAGCCGAACACGCACCGCGTCGCGCTGATGGGCGAGCTCTCCGCCGAGACCCTGCAGCGCAAGGGAGTGCTCGGCTACGTCGTCGACGGCGGCTGCCGCGACACCGAGTTCATCCTCCGGCTCGGCTTCCCCGTCTTCTGCAGCTTCCATACGCCGGCGGACATCGTCGGCCGCTGGGTACCCGACCGCTTCGGCGAGCCGATCACTATCGGCGAGGTCACGATCTCGAGCGGCGATTTTCTGCTCGGCGACCGCGACGGCGTGGTCGTCATTCCCGGCGCGGTGGCGACGGAGGCCGTTGCCCGCACCGAAGAAGTCGTCAGCACGGAAAACCAGGTGCGCAGCGCGATCCTGCAGGGCATGGATCCGCAGCAGGCCTATCTCAAGTACGGGAAGTTCTGACCAAACCCGGCGCATGACGACAGCCTACCCCGATCGACCTCGGGCGCTTGCGCGCGCGATCGAATCTCCACTACCCTAGTGCCGCGGCGCGTTGCGGGCGTCGCGCATTCTGGGAGGAAAGCGCCATGTCCACCGACCCCTACGCCGCACCCAAGGCCCACGTGGCCGACGTTCCCGCCTCATCCGACGCGCGCTTCATCCCCGAGGGGCAGGCAGTGGCGGCGAGCCACGGCTGGACCTGGATCGCCGCCGCCCGGGCGATGACCAAGCCGCAGACCCTTCTCTGGATCGGCGTCTTCGTCGTGTTTGCGATCATCGTTGTCGCGCTGGGCAGGATTCCCGTGCTCGGCATGTTCCTGATGTACTTCATTCCGCCGATCCTGTTCGGGGGAGTAATGATGGGTTGCGAGGCGGTGAGAAACGGCGGCAAGATGACCTTCGGCCACCTGTTCGCCGGCTTCCAATCGCACACCCGAAAGCTCCTCGGCATCGGCCTGTTCACCTTCGGCGCGATCATCGCCATTCTGCTCGTCGTGGGCGCGATCTTCGGCATGACCGTCGCGAACCTGTTTCTCGGCGGCAGGCCGGATGCGGCGGCGATGGACCCGACGCTGATGGGGATGAACATCCTGCTGGCCGTCCTGATCATGCTCGCGCTGAGCATCCCGGTCTACATGGCGGTCTGGTTCAGCTACCCGCTGGTCGTGATCAACGACCTGCCGGTGACCCAGGCGCTCAAGGTCAGCTTCTACGCCTGCGTGAAGAATGTCGTTCCGTTCCTGCTCTACGGCGTCATCGCGTTCCTGCTCGCCATCGTCGCGACCATCCCGCTCGCGCTGGGGTGGCTCATCCTCGGGCCGGTCATGCTCGTTTCCCTGTACACGGCCTACCGCGACATCTTCTACGCGGCTTGAGGTGCTCGACACCGCGCGCCGCGTCTCCACGCCCGAAGGCATCGAGCTCACGCTGCGGCTCGCCGGTCCGGTGCCGCGCGCGCTCGCGTGGACCATCGACCTGCTGCTGCGCGCCGTGGTCCTGATCGGCGTGTCGATCGCCACCGCGCGGCTCGGCCGTTTCGGCACCGCCGTCGTGCTGCTGTCGGCGTTCCTGATCGAGTGGCTGTATCCGACCTGGTTCGAGCTGCGATGGGGCGGCTCGACTCCGGGCAAGCGCGCGCTCGGGCTGATGGTGCTGAACGACGACGGCACGCCGGTGCGCTGGTCGGCCTCTCTCACCCGGAACCTGCTGCGGGCGATCGATTTCCTGCCGTTCCTGTACTTTGCCGGCTACTGCACGATGGTCGCGAACCGCGACTTCAAGCGCCTGGGCGATCTCGCCGCCAACACGTTGGTGGTATACCGCGAGGGCCGGTCGCGCACGCTCAAGATCCCGGAGGCCGCGCCGGTTGCGCCGTCGCGTCCGCTGTCACTCGCCGAGCAGCGCGCGGTGCTGGACTTCGCCGAGCGCGCCGCCGGCATCACTCCCGAGCGCGCCGCGGAACTGGCCGAAGTCGCGGGCAGCCTCACCGGCGGCGCCCGGGGCGCCATGGCCGTGGGCCGCCTGATCGGCATCGCCAACCATCTCATGGGGCGGCGATGAGGCAGACTGCGTTCGAGACCCGCTACGGTGCGGAGATCCTGCGCTTCGAACGATGGCTCGACGAGCGCGGCAAGCCGCGCCGCCGGCGCAGTCCTGCCGGGCCTTCCGACGCGCTCGCCGATCAGGATCTGCCGGCCGCGTACCGGCGCATCTGCCAGTTGCTCGCGCTGGCGCGCGACCGGCAGTACAGCCCGGACCTCGTCGACCGGCTCAACCAGCTCGTGCTGCGCGGACACCATCTGCTCTACGGCGCGAGCGGCGGCCGGCCCGCGCGCCTGCTGTCGTTTCTTGCCGCCGACTTCCCGCGCCTGGTACGCGAGGAATGGCGGCTGCTCGCCGCGGCCGCGCTGCTCTTCTTCGGACCGCTGCTCGCGCTGATCGCGGCGCTGCAACTGCATCCGGATTTCATCTACTACCTGGTCGAGCCGCGGCAGCTCGCCGGTTTCCAGGAAATGTACGACCCCGCCAATCCGCGCCTGGGCATGCGCCAGGCCGACAGCAACGTCATGATGTTCGCGTTCTACATCTGGAACAACGTCAAGATCGGCTTCCAGACTTTTGCCACCGGGCTCGCCTTCGGCCTGGGGACAGTCTTCTATCTGGTGTTCAACGGACTGACGATCGGCGCGGTCGCCGGCTATCTCACCGCGATCGGTTACGGCAAGACATTCTGGTCTTTCGTTTCCGGGCACAGCGCGTTCGAGCTCACCGCGATCGTGCTCTCCGGCGTGGCCGGATTGAAGCTCGGCGGCGCGGTCATCGCGCCCGGCGCGCGCTCGCGCAAGGCGGCGCTCGTCGAAGCGGCGAAGCCGGCGGTCCGGATCATGTACGGGGCGGCGCTCCTGTTCCTCGGCGCCGCCTTCATCGAGGGATTCTGGTCCCCGCTGACGATTTTCCCCGCCACCACCAAGTACGCGGTCGGCGGCATCCTGTGGGCGGCGGTGGCCGCGTATTTCGCGATCGGAGGGCGCGGGCGTGGAGCTTGATCGCGTGGCGGTGGCGCTGCGCCCGCGAGGCGAATGGGAAGCGCTCGACCTCGGCTTCCAGATGGCGCGTGAATGGTGGCGGCCGGTGTGGGGAGTATGGCTCGCCGTGTATCTGCCGGTGGCCGCATTGCTGCTCGGCGCAATCGAGGACAGGTTCTACGCCGTGCTGGTGCTGTGGTGGCTGAAACCCTTGTTCGACCGGGCGGTGCTCTACAGCGCGAGCCGCTCGGTGTTCGGTGAGACCTGCGGCGTGCTGGCGACGCTGCGGGCCGCACGCGACTGGCTGCGGCCGGGGCTGATCGCCGCGCTCAGCTTCCATCGCTTCGATCTTGCGCGCTCCTTCACGCTGCCGGTCTGGACGCTGGAGAAACAGACCGGGTCCGCTGCGCGGCGGCGGCGCGCGGCGCTGGGCAGTCGCGCGCGCGGTTCCGCCGTCTGGCTCACGGTCGTCTGCGCGCACCTCGAATGGATCGCGATGTTTTCGATTCTTGCGCTCGTCGGCATGCTGGAGCCCGGCGCCGCCGACGTCGGGCCGGATAGCGCCGGATGGAACGGCGGAGCGCTGAGTTTCTGGGAAGCCATTTCGACCTGGTCGCTCAAGGACGCGCTGCTCTATGCCGCCGCGGTTTCGCTGGTCGAGCCGATGTACGTGACCGCCGGTTTCGCGCTCTATCTCAATCGTCGCACCATCCTGGAAGGCTGGGACATCGAGCTGCAGTTGCGCAGGATAGAGGGGCGTCTGCGCGCCGCCGCGGGCGCCGCCATGCTGCTCCTGGCGATCGTCGCGGCCGGCGCGCTTACGGCGCCGCAAACGGCGCTCGCCGCGCAGGACGCGGAGAAATCGCCGCAACGGGAGATCAAGGCGGTGCTGGCGAGCCCCGAGTTCGATCAGTACCGGGAGGTGACCGGGTGGCGCCCGATCGCGAAAAGCAGCGCGCCGCGTGAGTTCAGGCTCTCGGACGCCTGGCGCAATTTCGCGCTGCTGCTCGCGGACCTCTCGCAGGGGCTGCTCTGGGCCGCCGCCGTCATCGTGGTTGCGGCCGCGGTCTATGCGCTGCACCGCTTCCTGCCGGAACCGCGCCTGCGCAGGCGCGGCGCATACCGGCCGCCCGACACGCTGTTCGGGCTCGAGGTCGCGCCCGCCTCGCTGCCGGAGGACGTCGCGGCTGCGGCCGGTGCGCTGATCGGCGATAACCGGCTGCGCGAGGCGCTGTCGCTGCTGTATCGCGGCGCGCTCTCCGCGCTCGTGCACCGGCATGCCGTGTCGCTGCACGCCGGCGACACCGAAGGCGACTGCGAGCGCGCCGCGCTGCGCACGCTGCCGCAGGCGGGCGGGGAGTACTTCCGGCGGCTGGTGCGCGCCTGGCAGGCCGCCGCCTACGCCGGCACGCCGCCGCAGCGCGCGGCGGTGGAGACGCTGTGCCGCGATTGGATGCCGCATTTCTCAGCGGCGGCGCCGTCGTGAGCGCGCGCCAGGTCCTGATCGCGGCGCTGGTGCTGGCGCTCGCCGCCTCGGGCACGCTCTGGTTCCTCGCCCACTTCGAGCGCGTGACCGACAAGGTCTGGGTCGGATTCCAGGGCAAGGCGCGGCGCGACCCCTGGCTCGCGGCGCAGCGGCTGATCGAACGCATGGGCGCGCAGGCCGCGGAGCTGCACACTCCCTCCGATCTGCGCGCGCTGCCGACCGCCGCGACGCTGGTGCTCTCGAAGCAGCGCAACACCATTGCCCCGCCGCTGCGCGCGGCCGTGCTCGCGTGGGTGGAGCGCGGCGGCCGTCTGATCGTCGAGGCGGGCGAGGAACGCGAGCCCGATCCGCTGCTCGATGCGCTGGGCGTGAAACGTCGCGGCATCGCGCCGGGGGAACGCAAGCGGCACGACGTTTACGCGGAGGTCGTCGAAATCGCCCTGCCGGGCGCGAGCGCCGCGTCGAAAGTGAAGATGCGGCTGCGGCCGAGTATCGAGTCTCCCGCCGCCGTCTTCCGCGCCGACGGGAAAACGTCCACCCACCTGCTCATCCTGCGGCGCGGCCGGGGACAGGTGACGGTGCTGAACGATCTCGCGTTCGCTTCGAACCTCGCCATCGGCGGCGAAGAGCATGCGCAGTTCCTCTGGCAGCTCGTCGCCGCCGGTCCCGCCGTGCCCGTCGTCTTCTTCTTCCACGACCCGTCGAAACTGTCGCTCCCCGACTGGTTGCGCGCGCACGCCTGGGCGGCGCTCGCCGGCGGCGCGGCGGCGCTGCTGCTCTGGCTGTGGCGCATCGCGCCGCGGCTCGGGCCGGTCGCACCGGATCCCGGGCGCGTGCGGCGCAGGCTTCTCGACCACCTGCGGGCGAGCGGGCGTTTCCTGTGGGCAAACGGCGGCGCGCAGCGGCTGATCGAGGCGGCGCGCGAGGCCTGCCTGCGGCGCATTCTGCGCGCGCATCCGGACTTCTCCGCCGTGCCGGAGCCGCAGCGCGCGGCCCGGCTCGCCGAAATCCTCGGCCTGCCGCAGGAACGCGCCGCGCGGATCCTCGTGCCCCCGACGCCGCGGCGCATGACCGACTTTCTGCACACCATCAGCCTGTACCACTTCGTCCACGAACGACTCGCCTATCGACAGGCGCGGCTACCCTCGAGGAAAACGCGATGACCGTGACGCTCTCCGAAGAACAACTGCAGCAGGCCTCCGAGGTCGCGCGCGCCATGCGGGCGCAGATCTCGCTTGCCGTGGTCGGGCAGCAGGAAGTGGTGGACCAGGTGCTCGCCGCGCTGCTCGCCGCCGGCCACGTGCTGATCGAGGGCGTGCCCGGCCTGGGCAAGACGCTGCTGGTGCGCGCGCTCGCGAAGACGTTCGGCGGGCGCTTCGCCCGCATCCAGTTCACGCCGGACCTGATGCCCGCCGACGTGACCGGTCACACGCTGTACGACCAGAAGAGCGGCGAGTTCACCACGCGCCGCGGCCCGGTGTTCACGCACCTGCTGCTCGCGGACGAGATCAATCGCGCGCCGGCGAAGACGCAGGCGGCGCTGCTCGAAGTGATGCAGGAAGGGCAGGTCACCATCGAGGGCACGCCGCATCCGCTCGAACCGCCGTTCATGGTGCTCGCCACCCAGAACCCGATCGAGCAGGAGGGCACCTACGCCCTGCCCGAGGCGCAACTCGACCGTTTTCTGCTGAAGGTGCGCATCGATTACCCGCCGCTCGAGGAAGAAACGGCGATGGTCAGGCAGATCACCGCGAGCCAGGTGGGCGAAAAGCTCAACGTCGATCCGGTAGCGAACGTCATTCAGCCCAGGCAGGTGCTTTCGCTGCAGGCGATGGCGGCCGCGGTGCGGGTGGACGAAGCGGTGGCGGACTACGCGGTTCGCATCGTGCGCGCCACGCGCACCTGGAACGGCGTTGCCGCGGGCGCCGGGCCGCGCGGCGGCATCGCACTGGTGCGCACGGCGCGCGCCGCGGCGCTGATGGAAGGGCGGAGCTTCGCCACGCCGGACGACGTGAAGCGCATGGCGGTGGCGGCGCTGCGGCACCGGGTCACGCCCGCGCCGGAAATGGAGATCGAGGGACATTCCAGCGACACGCTGCTGAAAGGATTGCTCGACAAGGTGGAGGCGCCTCGTGTCTGAACGCCCGCGGTCGCCGCCCGGGAAAATGCCCCCGCGCGCAGCGCCCCGCACCTCGCCCCCGGCAACGCCGTGCTGATTCCGGGCCGTCCTCTGATCCTGCTCGCCGCGCTGCTCGCGCTCGCCGGCATCGGCGTGTCGCTGTTTCCCGCCGCGGCGCCGGTGTGGCTGGGGGCGGGCGCGCTGTTCGCGGCGATCGCGCTCGCCGACGCGGCGCTGCTGCTGCGGCTGCCGACGCCGCAGGCGCGCCGTGAAATCCCCGGCTCGCTGCCGCTCGGCATCGGGCACGAAGTCTCGGTCCGTCTCGCGAACGGCTCCGCCCGCGCGCTTCGCGTCACAGTGCACGACCACTATCCGTCGAGCATGGAAGTCGAGGGCCAACCGCAGACGCTCACCGTGCCCGCCGGCGGATGGGCGGCGCTCGGCTACCGGCTGCGGCCGCTGGAACGCGGCGACGCGGCCTTCGCCGAGGTGGAGCTTCGCATCGGCTCGCCGCTCGGATTGTGGCAAGCGTGCCGCTACGCCGGGCAGGCGCAGAGCGTGCGCGTCTATCCCGACTTCGCGGAGCTGACGAAGTTCGCGCTGCTCGCGATCGACAATCGCCTGTCCCAGATCGGCGTTCTGCAGCGCAGACGGCGCGGCGAGGGGCTGGACTTCCACCAGCTTCGCGAATACCGCGAAGGCGACGCGCAGCGGCAGATCGACTGGAAAGCCAGCGCGCGCATGCGCAAGCTCGTCTCGCGGGAGTACCAGGAGGAGCGCGACCAGCAGGTTATCCTGCTGCTCGACTGCGGCCGGCGTATGGCGGCCCGCGACGACGCGCTGTCGCATTTCGATCACGTCGTCAACGCCGCGCTGCTGCTCGCCTACGTCGGCCTGCGCCAGGGCGACGCGGTGGGCCTCATGACCATGTCGGGCGCCGCGCGCTGGGCCGCGCCGCGCAAGTCCCGCGCGACCATCAACGCCATTCTGAACCGCGTCTACGACCTCCAGCCCACTCCCGCGGCGACCGATTATCACGTCGCGGCGGTGGAGCTGATGCGACGCGCCCGCAAACGCGCGCTGGTGGCGATCCTGTCCAACCTGCGCGACGAAGACGACGACACGCTCGCGCCGGCGCTCGCGCTGCTGCAGACGCGCCATCTGGTGCTGTTCGCGTCGCTGCGCGAGAGCATCCTGTCGCGGGCGCTCGCCACCCGGGTGGACAACTTCGATCGCGCGATCACCCACGCCGCCACCGCGGACTATCTGCGCAACCGGGAGCTGATGTTCCGCCAGCTCGAGCGTCACGGCGCGGTCTGCGTCGACGTCGAGCCGGCGCAGCTTCCCATCGCGCTCGTCAACCGCTACATCGACATCAAGCGAAGCGGGCGGCTGTAGCCGTTCCTGTGCGGGCCGCAAGCCAGGCGGCAACGCAAATCGCCGTCACGCCCGCAGCTCAGTGCGCCTCGTGTGCGCCGTCGCGCCGGGAATTGCGCAGCACGAGAATCATGTAGGCCACGATGGCGACGTTGACGAGCAGGGTGCCGACCTTGAGCCAGGAGACGCCGACAAGCAGCTCGTAGACCTCGATCGGGATGTACAGGCCTCCGCTCGCGAGGGCGAACCATTCCGCCCACCGGCGATCCCGCCACAGGCCGTAGGCTTCGACGAGCCGGATGCCCGCATAGCCGCAGGCGAATCCCGCCAGCAGCCACAACCGCTGATCCGAGAGCCGCCCGGCAAGCTCGAGGAAGACGCGCGGAACCCGGCTCGCAGGATTCAGGTGGAAGTGGCCGACCAGCACCTCGGCCGCCAGTTGCACGTTGCGATGAACGAGCGACAACAGGCCGAACCCCACCGCCAGGACGAGCAGCCCCTTGGCCGCCTCGAACGCCGCGACGACGCGCACGCCGCTCGACAGTCGCATCGGGGATCAATCCGCCTGCGACAGGCGGGTAGCATGCAGCCCGCTCATCGTCGCCTACGGCCTGGACACGAACGGATTGCCCCGGATGTAGAACCGCAGCAGCCGCCGCGCCCAATGCCCCGCGTAATCGACGCCGATCCGCGGCCTCTTGACGATCGCCGGCGCCGCCGCGCCGGCAGGCGCGGCGATGTACAGATCGCCGCTCAGCAGATCGTGCCCGTTCAGACGCCGGTCGATGTGCAAGGCCTTGCACAGCAGGCCCGGACCCTGCGTTCGTCCGTCCACGTTCGCGACCGGCTCCAGCGCCCGCAGCAGCACGGCGGATGCGCGGCCTTCCTGCTCGGTCACGACATTCATGCAGCAGTGCATGCCGTAGATCATGTACACGTAGGCGTGGCCCGGCGGCCCGAACATGACTTTCGTTCGCTGCGTGAGGCCTCGCGCGGAATGCGCGGCGAGGTCGTGCGGCCCGAGGTAGGCTTCGACTTCCACGATCCGGCCGATGCGCTCAATGCCGCCGGCGACGTGCACCAGGAGTTTGCCGAGCAGCTCCCGGGCGACGACGTCGGCTTTCCGGTCGTAGAACGCGCGCCGCAGCTTTCGCATAAGGATAACAGCGATCAGCGCCGCGCCGACCGCCGGCATGGGCAAGGCTGACCGCGGACGGTCCGCGCTTCCCGCGCACGGCGCAGGCGAGGACGGCGCACCCTCCCCGCCCCCTCAGCTCCTCGCATAACGGCGGCCGAAGAACGTGAACAGCGCGCCGAGGCAGAAGGCGATTCCGAGCAGCAACGCGCGCTCGACGAACAACTGGTCCGGAGGACCGCCCCGGATGAGGAAGGCGTCGAAGACGGCGTCGATCTTCGCGAACAGAAAACCGCCGACGAACGCCAGTATGGTCTTGCCGAATTCTGAGAATGGGCGCCTTTCGCCCTCGTCCAGCGGCGAGGCGAGGATGCCGAACCACCAGCCGAGCAGACCGCCGAAAAGGCTGACGAGGCAGTTGAGCCAGCGCGGCTCGCCCAGATTCCAGGCCGCCGCGGCCACGATTACCACCGCCGCGACGCCGAGCGCGTATCCGACGACGATCTTGGGGTGGAGCTTCCTGAAATCGATCATCCGTACAGCCTACCGCGGTTGCCGGGCGCGAGGAATAGAGGAAAAATCCGGCGGCCGCAGGCATCGCCGCCATGGCACGGGCGACGGCCGTGACTGCAGGTCGTGCCGCGCATTCTCGGCACGCGGTCTCTGGAGTACTCTTTTGGCGGCACGCGGACGATGCGGAGAGGAGGAGCGAAATGCGCACGGCGTGGACTGCGGTGTTGGCCGGCTTGGCTGCGATCGCGCTCCCGGCATGGGCAGGCGAGTTCAACGATCACTGCGCGTACGGGCTCGCCGGCTTCGACATGCTGGTGGAGACCGACTGCTCGGTGAACTGGAAAGATCCGAGGACCGGAAAGACCTACTGTTTCTCGAGCAGGGACTCGAAGGACAAATTCCTGAAGGACCCCGAAGCCAACGTCAGGAAGGCGGCGGCCGCTTTCGACAAACTGAACAAGGAATGAACGCCCGGCCGAGCTGCGGACGGCGTCCCGCGCGGCGCGGTTTTCCTTTGTTGCCTGCGGGAAAAAAAGCTGACGCGGCGCCGGGCAGGGGAGGAGGCAACCGCGTCAGCAAGGCATCCCGGTCTTCTCTTAAGAGCAGATCGCTCGGGAGGATGAGAAAGCCGGGAAGAGAAAAAAGCTCCCGATCCGATTACGGGAACCGGAAGCGGTTATGCGCGCCCGAACACGGTATCCGCGCCCGCAGGCTTCGTCTGAACCACATCTTCCCTGGTGGTCACGCCCGACGCGGGATTGCGTCCGACGACGTTCGCGTCCGTCTGCGGCGTGACCAGCTTGCCTGTGATTCTCACCGTCGGTACGCCGGCGCGGCCATAGATGTTCGCGACATGATTGATCTCGGGAATGCCCACACCGGTTTCGGCAACGGCACCCGTCGCGACAACCGCCAGACCGACAGCAAGAGCGAGTTTGTTCAGGTCCATCTTCGTAACCTCCTTGAAACACACAGCGTTGATACCGGAAGGAAGTAAACGTCTTCCTTCTGCACCGGCCAAAACGGCCGGCACCGGAAAAGACAGCGCGCATTTCGCGGAAGTTCCGCGGGAAAAATTTTTTCGAGTGTCGTTCCTCAGCGACGTCGCGACGAGCACGCACGAGAGGCTCGGATTCACACGCCTCGTTGTCGTTGCGACTCACAGCATGCGCGCGGGAAATTCGACACGAAGAATCGCGGGAACCGGAGAACGGGACCCCGCCGACTGCGCGCGTGACGCGCACAATCACGCGCGGCCGGCTCAGTTCGACTCGGAGACGACGTGAAACGCGGTGCCGCCCGGCGGCCCGCGCATGGCTTCGTCGCGTTCCACCCGAAATGCAGATGTCCTGCGCACGGTGAGCGCGATCAGCAGGTCGAGCACGCAGTAAAACGCGCCCACCGCCAGCGGCGGATTCATGCTTGTGAGCCCGAGATACGGCACGTTCGGATGCCAGGCCCAGTTGCCGACCCAGGTGCCGTACAGTTCGGCGGCGGTGGAGAGCAGAAACATCGCGGCATAAAGCGATCTGTTCTCGCGGCTCGCCATGCAGAGCAGGAACAGCGCCGCGAGCAGCACGCTCATGGTGTCGAAACGTCCCGCCCAGGCCGCCGTCGCGTAGGCCGCCGCGGCAATGGCGACCGCCGCGACGACCCGGCGCGGCAGGCGCGGCGCCGCAGTCAGACCGAGATACAGGAGCAGCACGTGCCCCGGCGGGACGAAGAGCGGTACGTTGCCGAGCCGGTAGCTGTACAGGCCCCAGACGAGCGAAAGGAACAGCTCGCCCGCGGCCGACCAGGCGAGACACGCGAAATACTGCGCCCTGCGTTGCGGCGAGGCGCCGCGCAGGAAAAGAAAGAACACGCCCCAGGTCCAAACGCTCAGCGCGAGCTGGCCGGCGAGCCCGCCATACTGGTCGACGGGCAGGCCGATGGCATAGGTGCCGACCGCGAGGCCCGCCAGGACCGCGGCTCGCCGGCCTTCGATGCGCTTGCGCAACGGGGTGTCCATGGTGCCGGCCGATTATCGCACTCCGGTGCGCCGCCCCGCGCCGCCTCGATTGACAGGCCATCGGCGCGGCTGTAATAGTCGCGCACCGGTCGAACCGAAAACCGGAAGACAAGAGGACGAAGATGGCAGGACAGTGGATCGAGATCCCCGCCTCGGACGGCGGGAAGTTCCGCGGCTACCTGGCGGTTCCGAAAACGGGCAAGGGTCCGGGCATCGTCCTGTGCCAGGAGATTTTCGGCATCAACGCCTACATCCGCGAGGTCGCGGACTACTACGCCGAGGAAGGCTACGTCGTGCTCGCCCCGGACCTGTTCTGGCGCATCCAGCCCGGCATCGAGCTCGGCTACTCCGAGGAGGAGTGGAAGAAGGCGTTCGAGCTGTTCCAGAAGTTCGACACCGACAAGGGCATGCAGGACATCACCGCTGCGGTTCGCGTGCTGCGCACGCGCAACGAAGTCATCGGCAAGGTGGGCGCGCTCGGCTTCTGTCTCGGCGGCAGGCTCGCCTATCTCGCCGCAGCGCGCTCGGGGGTGGACTGCGCAGCCGCCTACTACGGCGTCACCATCGACCAGTATCTGGGGGATGCCGCCAGGATCAAGGTGCCGATGGTTTTGCACTTCGCGGAGCAGGACAAGTACGCGCCGCCGGAAAAGGTCGAGAGCATCCAGGCCGCGTTCAAGGGCCGCAACGACGTGCAGATCCACGTCTATCCCGGCGTGGACCACGCCTTCGCCCGCCCGCCGTCTCCGCATTATCACAAGCCCTCGGCGCTGATGGCGCATCATCGCTCGATCGCGCTGTTCCGCCGCGTCATGGGCCCGCACTACGACTTCTCGTCGCTGTGGGACAAGCACTGCGAGTACGAATTCGGCACCCGCGACGCGGACGCCACCATGAAGACCATGGTCGCCGAGCCCTACGTGAACCACGTTCCGACCATGACCGGCGGCGTGGGCTTCAAGCAGCTGCGCCGTTTCTACAAGCACCATTTCATTCCGAAGACGCCGAAGGACACCCGGCTCATCCCGATCTCGCGCACCATCGGGGAAGGCATCCTGGTCGACGAGATGGTGTTCTGCTTCACACATGACATCGAGATCGACTGGATGCTGCCGGGCATTGCGCCGACCGGGAAATACGTCGAGGTGCCGCTGGTCGCGATCGTGAAGTTCCGCGGCGACAAGCTCTACAACGAGCACATCTACTGGGACCAGGCCTCGGTGCTGGTGCAGATCGGCAAGCTCGACCCGGGGGGCCTGCCGGTCGCCGGGGCGGAGACGGCGAAGAAGCTGGTCGACGAGAAGCTGCCCTCCAATACGCTGATGAAGAACTGGGCGGCGAGCGAAGGCAAGGACTGACGCCGGTCCGGACGCGGCGCCCCCGGGGCGCCGCGCTTTGTCTCGAAGGCGGCGCGGCGGGGCGCCGATAGATCATCATCCGAGTCGGCGCGAGACCGGCGCGGGAGGAGAGAACATGGATCGGGTCCAAGAGCAGGCGCTGGTGCGCAGGATGGCCTGGCGCATCATTCCATTCCTGTTTCTGGTCTATCTGGTCTGCATCATCGACCGGCTGAACGTGGGATTCGCCGCGCTCACCATGAACCGCGACCTCGGCTTCACCGCCACGGTGTACGGCTGGGGCGCGGGGCTGTTTTTCGTCGGCTACTTCCTCGGCGAGGTACCGAGCAACCTGATCCTCGCGCGCGTCGGCGCCCGGGTGTGGTTCGCGCGCATCATGGTCACCTGGGGCGTGCTCGCGTGCGCGATGGGATTCATCGACGGGCAGGCCGGTTTCTACGCCGTCCGTTTCCTGCTCGGGCTCGCCGAGGCGGGCTTTTTCCCCGGCGTGATCTTCTACCTCACGCTCTGGTTCCCGGAACAGTACCGCGGCCGCATCTTCGGCCTGTTCCTGATCGTGAGCCCGCTCAACAACACCATCGCGGCGCCCTTGTCCGGCCTGATCCTCAAGCACTTCGACGGCCTCATGGGGTATCCGGGTTGGCGCTGGCTGTTCGTGGTCGAAGGCATTCCCGCGGTGCTGCTCGCTTGGGTAACCTTCCGCATCCTCATCGACCGGCCCGACCACGCACCGTGGCTCGACGACGAGGAAAAGAACCATCTGCGCGAGACGCTCGCGCGCGAAGCGGCGGCGCGCACCGAGACGAAACGCCTGTCGCTGTGGCAGACGCTCGCGCATCCGAAGGTGCTGCTCTTCGCGGTGGTCTACACCGGGCTCGCGATCGGGATCTACGGCATCGCGCTGTGGATGCCGCAGCTCATCAAGGGCATGGGCGTGCAGGACCCGGTAGAGATCGGGCTGATCATGGCGGTGCCCTACCTGCTCGCCACGGTGGCGATGGTGCTCTGGTCGCGGCATTCCGACCGCACCGGCGAGCGCGTGTGGCACTGCGCCGCGCCGCTCGCGCTCGGCTGCGCGGGACTCATCACCAGCACCTACGCCGGCTCGCCGCTGCTCGCCATGATCGCGCTCACCGCCGCCGCAGTCGGAATCTATTCCTCGCAGCCGATATTCTGGTCGATGCCGACCGGCTACCTGGCGGGCGTCGCCGCGGCCGGCGGCATCGCGCTCATCAACTCGGTGGGCAATCTCGGCGGCTTCATCGGCCCGTTCGCCGTCGGCTGGCTCAAGGACCAGACCGGCAGCTTCCAGGCGGGGCTGATCTTCCTCGCCGCGTGCCTGATGGTCGGATCGATCGTCGCGTATTTCGTCGGCCGTGCGACGCTTGCGCGCGGGACCGCCGTTGCCGGAACATGAGCGCACGCCGACCCGAAGCCGCAGCGCGAAAAAAGCCGGACGCATGTCCGGCTTTTTTTTTCATCCCGCCCGATTCATCCGCTTCGGCACACCCGCTTCAGCCACTCCGCCTCGCTCGATCCGGGCGGCGGGGCCACGAACGTGGCGGTCCCGGGAGGCACGGTCACCATCTTCACGAACCGCCCGTTCTCGTCCGCCATCGAGATCGCGACCACCGTGATCGTGCCCTGCGCGCATCGCGCCTGATACCGCATGCGACGTTCGGCAGGCTCTCCGGGCGGGCGCTTGCTGGCGTCCTTCCATGTGATCCGCACGTCGAAGCGAGTCGTGCCGCCGAGTTCGCGCACGGAGTCGGGGTCGATCTGCGCGCTCTGCAGATCGCTCACGGTGGAAAGCGCGTCCGCCGGGTTGCTCTGCTGGGCGTACGCAGAAGCGGCCGCGCAGGCGGCAATGAGCAGGAAAGCTCCGGATTTCATGGCGCCCCCTCAGGAAAGGCCCCTCTTCGCGGCCATCTTACGCCAGGACGCGAGAGCCGGTGCCGTTGGAAAAGCGCGTCTGCCTAACGGGTATCCCCCGCGCTCACTCTTTCGCGGATCGCGTAGACCAGCGCGCGGATGTACTTCATGGATTCTGCGTCCGGCGATCTGCCCAGGTGCTTCCATCGCCGCGCCTCGAAGAACAGGCAGGTGCGCAGCTCGGTGAGCGAACCGGGCCGTTTTGCATGCGCGATTTCGGCGCACTTCTCGACCGATCCCCAATACCGGAAGGCGTCGAAGGTGAGCGCGAACGTCTCGATGCGCCCCCACGGTTCGGTAAAGGACGGGATGTCGCCCGGGCTCAGTTGACTGTTGGCAAGTTCCTGGAGCATGGCCGCATCCTCCTGCAATTAGCGGGCCCGCAAAGCCATTGCGTTCAATCTGCTCGCAAAACGGGAGTGCCCCGCTGCCTCGCCCGCTCGCCAAGTGTCGCGTCCGGACGACATTGCGCACGCGGCCATCGCTCGCTCCCATGCCGGGCGTGCGGCCCGGCGGAGAGTCCCGGCGGCTTCTACACGACGTCATGGAGAAATTGCAGTATCGAGACTTCGTCGCGCCGCAACGCGGGGACGGACTGCTCGCGCGGTTGACCGGGCTGCGGCGCAGGTGCCGAAGGACCCGCGACCAGGCCCTGCAGATAAGCGTGCAGCAAAGCGGGATGCACGTAATACTTGCGGCACACCGCGCGCGTGTTGCCGAGCCGCTCGGCCACCGCATCGATCGCGCGGTTGATGTTGCGCTTCGCCTCGCGCTGCGTCGCCGCCGGCCCCATCTCGCGCAGCGCCACCCCGGCGAGCATGGTGCCGCCCCAGGTCCTGAAATCCTTTGCCGTGATGTCGCGGCCGGAGATTTCACGAAGATAGGCATTCACGTCGTCCGAGGTGACGGATTGCCGTTTGCCCGCGGCGTCGAGGTACTGGAATAGTTCCTGTCCCGGCAGATCCTGGCAGCGCTGGACGATGCGGGAGACGCGGCGGTCGGTGATGGACAGCGCGTGCTGCACGCCGCTCTTGCCGCGAAAATTGAACCGCAGCTTCGCCCCGTCCACCTGCACGTGCTGCACGCGCAGCGTGGTAAGGCCGTAGGAGCGATTCGAGCGGGCGTACTCGTCGTTGCCGACCCGGATCAGCGTCCTGTCGAGCAGCCGCACCACGGTTGCGAGAATCTGCCGCCGGCTCAGGTCGGGCGCGCGGAGGTCGCGCTCTGCGCGTTCGCGAACGGCGGGCAGGACCTCGCTCAGCTCGAGGATGCGGCGGAACTTCGACGTGTCGCGTACTTCGCGATACCGCTGATGATAGCGATACTGCTTCCTGCCGCGCGCGTCACGCGCGGTCGCCTGGATATGGCCCTTGGGGTCCGGGCAGATCCACACCTCCGTCCACGCCGGCGGAATCGCGAGCGAGGCGATGCGCCTGCGCTCAGCGGGGTCGGTGAGACGCGTGCCGTCGGGTCTGAAGAAGATCCAGCCCCTGCCCGCGCGGCGCCGGCTGATGCCGGCGACGCCGTCGGTCACATAATTGAGACCGGCACGACTCGCCGCCATGCGATGCTCGATGATGCGCGGTGAGGCCACGGCACGCTCCTCCCGATAAAGGGCCGGCGTAACGATATGCCGAGGGCGCAGTCCGCGGCAAGCGGGGGCGCGGGCTGCGGGTCCCTTCCGGCGCCGAGCCGAAGCGCGGCCGAAAAACCGCGCTCACTTCGATTCCAGGTAATACGCGAGCGCCTGGATGTCCTCGATCGTCAGGTCCTTGATGACGCCGTGCATGACGGGCGAGTTGCGAAGCCGGTCGCGGATCGCTTCCATCTGCATCCCCAGGTAATACGCATGCTGTCCCGCCAGCCGCGGAAAGACAGACATGCCTTCCGCGTGCTCGCCATGGCACGCCGAGCACGGCGCGACGCCGCGTGCGCGATCGCCCTTCTGGTACAGGCGTTCCCCGGCGGCGATCTTCTCCGGATCGCGCCCGCCTTTCCGCCCCTCGCCCGGCGGCTGCGCGGCGAAGTAGTCGGACAGTGCCGCCACGATGTTGTCGTTGAGCGTCGACGCGATGCCCCACATGAAATCGTGCGCGTCCGGATCGCCGCGGCTCTTGCTGCGGAACGCCTTCAATTGCACCTCGATGTAATCGCGCTGCTGCCCGCCGATCCGCGGCACTCTCGGATCCTTGCTTACCCCGCCCGGCCCGTGGCAGGTACCGCAGACGTTGATCGCGAGGTTTTCCGCGACCTTGCGCGTCGTCGCATCCAGCGCGGTCTGCGCAAAGGCGGCCGAACTCAGCAGGCACAGCGCGCCGAGCATCCCCAGCGCCTTTGCGGCGCTCGCCCGGATGCCGCCTGCGGCCGGCTCGCTGCGCGGCACGGGCCCGAAACGGATGCGCGCGGGTTTTTCCGCTATGCCGGCGCCTGTCCGGACGGGCTTTGCTTGCTCTTTCCTCGTTGCCATCGTCGCTTCCCTTTCTCGAACGTAATCGATCCGTGGCTCAAACGACTCCGAAACGACAATACATCAGGCGCGGCCAGCCGCGGTTTGAGCTAGGTCAAGCCCGCCTTCCAGGCCTGTTCCGCAAGCCGAGCGGGCCTCTCAGTCCGCGGCCTGGGCGACGTCCAGCCTGCTGGGCGGAACGATGAAAAACAGCGGAGTGAGCAGATAGAGGACAAAGGCCGCATGCACGCTGAACCAGGCCGCGCCGGCGCCGACCAGGTAGGAAAAGACCCCGACGAAGGACTTGCGAATGACGTGCGGATCCTGCGCGTGGACCAGTTCCGGCTTGATCAGGCGGCGCAGGATGTAAGCATGCAGGACCATGAACAAGAGCGTATTGACCGCCATCACCACGCCGAACGCGCTGACGGCAAGGGGGTTGTCCGCATACTCCCCCATCATCGCCGTCGGAAACGGGATGAAGGACTGACCCATGAGAAAGATCGAGTTCAGCCATACCATGCCGTAATCGGCATGTCGGGCCAGCCCGAGAACGTGATGCTGGTTCAGCCAGAACTTGCAGACGATGATGAAGCTGATCAGCCAGCTCAGAAACTTCGGCAGCAACGCGACAAGCTCGCGACCCAGCTCGCTCACGCTGTGGTGATCCTGCAGCGACGGGACTTTCAGTTCGAGGACCAGCAGCGTCACGATGATCGCGAACACCCCGTCGCTGAACGCCTCGATCCGGGTAAGGCGAAGCTGGCCTCGCGCGAAACGGCTCAACAGCCCCAATTCCGACCTCCGGTCCTCGACGAAGTCAAGTGCAAGCATACAGGCAATACCCCTCGACCCTGCCGAGCGCGACCCCGGCCGCGCGCCGCCGGCACGTCAACCGCCGTTCACGGGCAATAGGGCCCACAGCCGCCACAGCGCGAAAGACAAGCCCACCCCTGCAAGCAGGAACATCGCCGCCAGCGTCTGCAGCAAGCGGCCGCGGCGGATCGCGGCCCGATCCCGGAACACGCGCGTGTCCCGATAGACGGCGCTGCCGGGCAGCGGATAGCGCCTGGCGCGGACGACGCGGCGACCCAGGGACCACAGATACCCGGCCAAACCGAGCAACGGCACGCAGGCAAGGACAGCAATCGCGGCGAGGATGATACCGAGCCGGCCGGCGCTGCCCGAAGGCGCGGCATCGAGCCACGCCTCCAGTACCGGACGATACCGGTCGAACGTCCAGAACAAGACGACGCCGATCGCGGCGCCCACGAGCACGATGGCGAGAACCCGGCGGCGACGCCGCAGGTCAGCGCGTTCGATCTCGTTCATTGCGCGTCACCGCCGATTCGATTCGTACAGCATTTCGCATTCGTTTCCGATCTGTGCACGGAGCAATTCAGCCGCCTGCGCCCGACAGGCCGTCGACGGAATCCGGCTCGGCTGCGAGCGACGCCAGGACCCTGCGCGCCTGTTCCTGCAGCGCCCGGTAGGACTGCTCCCATGCGCCGTCTCGCGGAGTGATCCACGCGATCTGGCGCACCACTCCGGCGAGCGCTCGCATCTGATCGCGCACGAGCTTCATCGCGGCTTCGTGCTCATCGGCGTAGACGAACTCCACCTTCCTGTCCTGGCAGATGCCGATGCAGTTCTGCGGCGCCTCGATCCTGCCGCAGCCGATGCATTGCCAGGCCTGCACATGCTCCGTCATAGCCACCTCGTCAATGACTGGCCGCTCCACTGCGCCGGGGTGCCGGCCGGTTCACTTCCGGCGCAGCGCCGATTGCCGGAGCGCGCCGTCTGGTTTCCATCGTCCGTCGGCAAGCACGACCGACGTCTCGATCTGCCTCGCGGGAATGGACCAGTATCGCCGCAATAGCGACTCGCGGTATTCGTCGGCGACGACGGTAAATCCGTTGCGCCGGTAGAAGGCGATGGCCCAGGAAGCGGCGGCCCACGTCCCGATCAGCACCGGCTTGTCCGTGAGAGTCAGCACGTGGCGCAGGAGCGTCGTCCCCACGCCCTGTCTCTGCATCGAGGGTGCGACGTAGGCGTGGCGGATGAGCGCGACCTCTCCTTTGTCCTGGATGCCCGTCACGCCGACCAGGCGCCGGTCCTGCTCCGCAACGTGGAAGGCGACGCTATCCGCGATTTCCTTCTTCAGCCCCTCTGCCGGCATGTAAGGTTCGCGCCAGCGGTCGGCCGGGATGACGCCCCGGTAGGCGCGGGCAGCGTCGTTGATGAGCGCCAGTATCGCCCCGAAGTCGGAAGGCCGGCTTTCCCGAATTGTCGTCATCCGTTCGCGATCAGCGTGTCCATGGCCCTAAACAGTCCGCCAACCGGCGACGCCTTGGGGTGCTCGGTACGGTCGATGTCAGAGTATCTGAAACAGGATGCAGCGGAAATCCGATGTGCTTGCAGTGAAACACAAGACTCGGATCGAGTCACCCCGTCCGATTTCCGTGAGCGGTTGCCGAAATACGGCATCAGTGATTTCACGGATTGTCGCGGTGAGGGGCGGACGCTAGCCTGCTGCCGCACTTTTTAAATGCCGGGGGCATCGGCAGGAGAAAAAATGCTCGATGCGCATTGCCGCCGTTGTCACCGTTCCTTCTTCATCCCGTCACACGGATATGGTTTCCTGATAGTGCGGTTGCATAAGGCGCCGGGGCCGGAACGCGCATCCGGCTCGTGAAAGCGCGCGAAGTTACAGGACAGCTTTAAGAAGCGCATCGCATCGTTTTGTTGCGTCTGGAATTTTAGAAACTTGTCATTCCGATCGAGTTGACGCGCCTACCGGACCGTTGAATCGTGGGCGCTGCCGTCGGCTGATCGCCGCGCGCGATTCGCAGGAAGTTTTCTGGCGCAAAGAACCGAGGTCGTCGCGGGCCTGTATTTTGGTGCGCGCCCGCGCCGGGACGAACAACAGAAGGAGTTGGCCTCGATGAGAATGAACTTGCAAGGGCGGCTCGCGGCAGTCGCTGATGTCTTTCCGGCGCATACCGGCAGCACCGGATTCCGGTCGCGCTTCGCTTCCATCCTCCACGCACTGTGGCGCGCCCGTGTTCTGTTGCTCCTGGCCTGCGTGACACTGGCGGGCTTGCGTAGCGCGCAGGCGGACACGGGCTATCTCGTGAATTCGGGCGACTTCACGGCCTATCGCGCCGGCCCTTTCGGCAGCTACGCCGCCGGCGCGGACGATGCGGTCGCGGACTACTTGATCTATCGGCCTTATGACGCTTTGGTCTGGCGTGACTGCGGATCGCCGCCTACGGACGGCAGTATCTGGAACGTGATGATGAAGTATGAGGCGGGCGGCGTTTGGAGTTCATGCTTCAGTTCGAACTATTACGTCGCCCCGCATGCGTGTCCCGTCGCGCAATTTATTCAGTGGGCAGCCGTCGGTGCCCCTCCCGTCTGCGAGAACTATCGGCCCATGGCTTGCCAGGACGGCCGCTACTCGGACGGCACGACCTGTCCGTCGAGTTGCCCCGCGGGCTTGTTGAGTGGATACGCCGGCATGTGCGCAGACACAGTGGCCGCGCCGAAGAACGACGGCGAGCCGCCTTGCCCCGAGAACTGCAATGCCACGCCTTTCCCGATCAAGCACGGCTCCGGGTGGAAATACCTGCGCGAAGTCGTCGTGCGCACCCCCACGCTCGGCCTGGAGCTGTCCTACAACTCCACGCCTCAGAATCTCATCCCCCTCAGCCCGCATCCATTCGGGATCGGGTGGTCCTTCAACTACGGGATGGGCGTGTGGCTGATCCAGGGCAACACCGCCGTCGCGCTGCGCCCCGACGGCAGGTTCTACCGCTTCCTGGCGCCTTCTTCCGGCAATCTCTACGTCGCCGATGCCGACGTGCCCGACAAGCTCGTCAAGCTGGTCGACGGCTCCGGCAATCTCACCGGCTGGCAGTACGCGCGGGCGGAGGACGACGCCCTCGAGCAGTACGACGCGTCCGGGAATCTGACTTCCATCACCGCGCGCAACGGCCAGGTCACCACTCTCGCCTACAGCGATGCCAACACGCCTCCCGCCATCGCCCCGCGAGAGGGACTGCTCATCGCGGTGACCGATCCCTTCGGGCGCAACCTGAACTTGAGCTACGACGCCTCGGCCCGGGTGGTGGGACTGAGCGACCCGCAGGGAAATCAGTACGGCTTCGCCTACGACGAGGCGAGTTCGATCGTGCTCTCCGGCCAGCCCCTGGGAAACAACCTGACCTCGGTGACCTTCCCCAACGCCACCCGGCGCGTCTACTATTACAACGAACAGGCGAACACCGCCAACACCAACCTGCCCAACGCCCTGACCGGCATCACCGACGAGGACAACAACCGCTACGCCACGTATCAATACGACACCTCCGGGCGCGCGGTGCACGAAGCGCTCGGAAGCGGCGTCGTCAGCTACACAGTCGTCTACAACGCCGACGGCACGCGCACGATCACCGACCCCCTGGGGACCACCCGCACTTACGGCTATCAGACCATCCAGCGTGTCATCAAGACCACCTCCATCACCGGCCCTGCGTGTCCCGCTTGCGGCCCGGCAGCGCTCAGTTACGACAGCAACGGATACTTGGCCTCCCGCACCGACTGGAACGGCAATGTCACCACGTACCTGCGCCAGGACTCCTACGGGCGGCTGGATCTCGAGACCTCG
>DASRFY010000114.1:0-6298 GCA_035651315.1 Burkholderiales bacterium | reverse complement strand
TTGCGAAAGGGAACGGCTCGAACAAGGTGCCCATCCCACCGACCCCAGCGCGTAATCAAGCTCAGGCTCATACGTTGCCGCTCATGAAATGAGCCTGAGGCGGCTACCACACCACAGGGCGTCGGGCTTAACCTGAGAATTCAGCCGCCAGGATTACCCGCTCGCAGTGCCGAACTGAGCAACAGGTCTAGGAGGATAGCCGATGCCGATCCCCAATCTCACCGCCAAAGTCGCTCTCATCATCGGCGCCGCCGGCAACTTCGGACGCCGGTATCGATTCCCGAAGGGGGATCCTTCTGACTAGGACGCGCCGCACCCGCAAGGTAGTATGACGTTTGCCTGCGTGCGTCGAGGCGGGGAGGAACCTAGCATGAGCGCGTGGCGGCGAATCGTCGAAGGCATCTCCCGGGCTTGGCTCTGGTGCCGGGACCTGTGGGCGGTACTGACGCTTTTCCGGTTCGCGGTGTGGACGCTCATCATCGGCGCCGGCCTGCTGCTCGTGTTCCGGGACGGGCAGGGGCAGGAAGCGCTGCGCGCACTCGCCGACACCCAGTCCCATCTCGCGCTCGCCGGCCGGTGGAGCGTATTCCTCGGCGCCACGATCCTCTGGGCGCTCAACGCCTGGTATTGCTGCCGGGCGCTGACGTACGTGCATCTGCCGGGGCAGCTTCCCGAGTCGCCGCGCGTCCGCAGGATCGAAAGGATCCTGCCTCGCGCCATCGGCACCGCGGCAATCCTCATCGTCGCCCTGTCCCTGTATCGTGCGGCATCCGCCTTCGACGCCGGCCAGCCCGAGCGATGGGAACTGCGCATCGCCGCATACGGATTCGCCGTGATCGCGGCGCTCTTCTACGGTTTTACGGTCGTGCGTCGCAAGGCCATCGGCGACGCCGGGGCCCGGGAGAAGACTTCGCTGGCGAACCTCCCGCCGAAGACGCGCGCGACCATCGCCTTGTTCCTGGTCGTCGGGTTGGCGGCATTCCTCGCCTTCGTATTCGCTCCACAGAGAGCGGGGCCGGGGCTGGGCGCCCATACCATCTTCCTCTTCTTCGCCGGAACGTGGATTCCGTTCGGCACCGTGCTCGTCTATGTCGGCGCGCGCTACCGGTTGCCGCCGATGCTCACCACGCTGCTCGTGCTGGCCGTCCTGTTCAGCGCGGTGAACGACAACCATGCAATTCGCACCGACCGGCGCGGCGCCGCGCCCGGCGCGCCGCCGAAGTCTCTCCGGGACCAGGCGCATGCGTGGATCGCCTTACGGGAAAAAGGCAACCCGAAGGTGCTTCCGGCCTTCTTCGTCGCGGCGGAGGGAGGAGGTATCCGGGCGGCGTACTGGTCCGCGGCGGTCCTGTCCGCGCTCGACGAGATCCCGGGATTTTCGTGGCACGTCTTCGCGATGAGCGGCGTGTCGGGAGGCAGCCTCGGCGAGGCCGTGTATGCGGGGCTCCTGGCCGAGCGGCAGGCGCCCGGCGACGGCAGTTGCGTCGTCCGCGAGCCGCGCCTGCTGGACTGCGCACGCGGGATGCTCGGGCAGGACTACCTGTCGCCGGCTTTGGGCGTGATGCTGTTTCCCGACCTGCTGCAGCGCTTCCTGTTCTTTCCGGTGCCCGCTTTCGACCGCGCGCGGGCGCTCGAGGCCTCGTGGGAGAAGGGATGGAGGGACCGCATCGGAGGCAATCGCTTCGCCCGACCGTTCGACGAGCTGTGGAGCGGAAACGGCGCGCAATGGGTGCCGTCGCTGTTCCTGAACAGCACCTCCGCGGAAACCGGCAAGCGCGTGCTGCTCGCGAACGTCCGGGTGTCCGAGCCGCAATTCGCGGACGCCGCGGATCTTCGTGAGATGCTCGGCGCACCTGTTCCCCTCAGCACTGCCGTGCACAACAGCGCACGGTTCACCTATGTCAGTCCGGCCGGACGCATGGTGAACGCCGGCAGCGGAAGAACCATCGGCCATCTCGTCGACGGCGGATATTTCGAGAATTCCGGCACGGCGACGCTGATGGAGGTCCTGAACGGTTTCACGGAAGCGCTGCGCGAGCCTGTGATACGGGATCGCGCGACGCGCGTCAGGCCGGTGGTGCTGGTCATCATCAACGATCCGGAGCAGCGCCCCGATGCGCAGGCTGCCGAACCGTATCGTTTTCTCGGCGAGGTCCTGTCGCCGGTGCGTGCGCTGCTGCACACGCGCGACGCCCGCGGCAGCCAGGCGCGGGCCGTGATCCACAATACCGTCACGGATCCGGAACATCACGGCTGCTACCTCGAGGTCCGGCTGCGGCATGGCGCGAAGCCGCTGCCGCTCGGCTGGATGCTCTCGGAGAGCGCGAAGGAGGAGATCGACGGCCAGCTCCAGTCGCTTCGGCGCGATGCCGGCGGGGTCTTCGAGGTCGTCAAGAGGCTGATGACCTCCGGCGGGAAGTGTTAGGTTCGGAAGCCGCCGGCGCGGATTAACAGGCAAATCGCATAACCAGGGAGGAGCGAGCACGAGATGCGACTATTCCCCACACTAGCATGGCATAACACGGCCGCGCTTCTGCCGATCATGCTGCTGACGGCGCCAGTCATTGCCGCGGAACCCGACCCGTTGGCGCGCTGCACGACGATTCCGGACCGGGAAGAGCGCTGGCGCTGCTACGATGAGGCGGCTGCGCAACCGGTTCCGCCCCCGGCGGATAACGAGCCCGCGAAGGACGAGTGCGGCGCCGAGTACACCGCGCTGTCCCGGCAATGGAACACGCTTCCCAAGTGCCAGAGCAATCTCTACCGTCTCGTCCCGTACCGGCAGAACTACATCATCGCGCGTTACTCGAACAGTCCGAACAACGAGCCGAACAGCGTCAACTTCGGCAGGGCCCCGGACGAGCATCTCGATCACACCGAGCTCAAGTTCCAGTTGAGCCTGAAGGTCAAGGTGGCGGAAGAGATCGGCGACTTCGTCGATCTCTGGGTGGGGTACACGCAGCAGAGCAACTGGCAGGCGTTCAACGCCGCGAACTCCCGTCCGTTCCGGGAGACGGACTACGAGCCCGAGGTGATCGCGACCGTGCCGCTGCGTACGGAGAGCAGCTTTTTCGGGCTGACTCCGCGTCTGATCAACGTCGGGCTCGTCCACCAGTCGAACGGGCAGAGCGATCCGTTGTCGCGCAGCTGGAACCGCGCCTACGTGCAATTCGGGGCGGACTGGCAATCCGCCGCGACGCCCAAGCAGCTCGCCTTCCTGGTGCGGGCGTGGTACCGCATTCCGGAGGCGGCGGCGTCCGACAACAATCCGGATATCGAGCACTACATGGGCTACGGCGACCTGCTGATGTTCTGGACGAACGGACAGAGCAATGTCTCGGCGCTGGTGCGCGACAATCTCCAGTCGCAGAACAATCGCGGGTTCGTGCGGCTGGACTGGAGCATACCGATCGCGCGTGTCCCGCAGCTCAGGAAGATCGGGACCGTCGAGCCGCTTACGCAGCACGAGCTGCGGTTCTACGTGCAGGTGTTCGCGGGTTACGGGGAAACGCTGCTCGACTACAACCACTACCAGACGGGCATCGGCATCGGCTTCATGGTGACCGACTGGATGTAGGCGGACGGGGCCTGACGGGGTCGAGCCTGTATATTTCCCATACCGGCTCGACACACCCTGAACCGGGTGCACCGTTGCGGTCGGCAGGGCGGCCGATTGATCGACGCCATCGCCGGAATCGAGGAAACGGCCCGCACCGCGACCTCGCACGAGCGCCGAAATCTTCATCGAGACCTGGAGGAGAACCGATGCCGACCCCCAACCTCAACAACAAAGTCGCCCTCATCACCGGCGCCGCCGGCGGCTTCGGCCGGGTTCTGGTGCGCGCATTCCTCGACCACGGCGCGCGGGTGGCGGCGCTCGACATCGACGAGGCGGGGCTGGCGCGGCTGAAGCGCGAAGTGCCGTCTGCGCGCAAGGCCGCTCTGCTGACGAGCGTGACCGACATCGCGGACTATGCCGCGTGCGAGAAGGCGATCGCGCGCACGGTGCGCGGGCTGGGCGGCTTGGACGTGCTCGTCAACAACGGGGCGATGGGCATGGGCGTGATCCGGGCCGATCATCTGGCGCGGCCGGTCCCGATCGACGAGGTCGCACCCGAGGTCTGGCAGAGGATGGTGGCGGTCAACTTCTCTGGCGCGTGGCACATGACGCGCGCGGCCGTGCCGCACATGCTGGGAAAGCGCTGGGGCCGGATCGTCAATGTCACCACCAGCTTCTTCACGATGCTGCGCGGCGGCTTTCATCCCTATGGCCCGTGCAAGGCCGGGCTCGAAGCGATGTCGGCGGGGCATGCGAAGGAGTTCGAGGCCAACGGGGTGACCGTGAATGTCGTCGTGCCCGGCGGCCCGTCCGACACGCCGATGGTGCCGCCCGAGTCGGGCTTCGACCGCAAGGACCTCATCAAGCCCGAAGTGATGGCCCCGCCGATCCTGTGGCTGTGCTCGGATGCGGCGAACGGCATCAGCGGAAACCGGTACGTAGCGGCGCACTGGAATGCGAGCGTGGCGCCGGAAGAGGCGGAGCGGAAGTGCCGCGCGCCGATCGGCTGGCCCGAGCTTGCGCAAAGTCCGGTGTGGCCGGGCGGGAAACCCAAGGCTTAGCTGGACGCCCGATTTTCGTCTCGAGGAACCCTAGGCCGTAGTGCGTCGTGCAGGCGAATTCGAGGGACCACCCAAGTCGATCTCCGGCCAATGCAGTCGCGCCTGCGCATCCGTAGGCCGCTATTGCCTCGAACCCAAGGTGGCGATTCGCTCGGCACGATCGGTCTTGCGAGCGGATCGGGCAGGTTGGTCAGCGTTCCTGCATTCCTGCATTGCAGCTATACTGAAAACCATGAAGACGACTCTTACCGTCACCAGCCGTGGCGTGGTCACCCTACCGGCCAAGCTTCGCGAGGCCCTGGGTATCAAGGCTGACGATCAGCTCATTGCGGAGACGACCCCGGAGGGTCTGCTTCTGCGCCCCGCGGTCACGCTCCCCGTGGAGATGTATAGCAAGGACCGTATACGCGAGTTCGACGAAGCCGAGGCCGAACTTGCTAGGGCTCTGCGTCGCAAGAAGAAGAGCAAGCGCTGAACTTCTCCGCGAATGCGGATATTTCTCGACGCGAATGTCCTTTTCTCTGCGGCCAAGTCGGAAGGGGCGGTGAGGCAGCTGCTCGCGTTGCTCACGAAGGCGGGTCACGAATGTTGCGCCGACGGTTTTGTAGTGGAGGAAGCGCGTCGTAACCTCGCGGCAAAGGCGCCCGACGGTGTGGCCGTACTGGAGGCGATGCTGTTGCGTATGCGAGTAGCGGCCGCGCAGGCTGTCGATCCCGGCCTTGAAGGCAGGCTCCCGCTACCGGAAAAGGATCGCCCCGTTATGTCTGCTGCAATCCGCCAGGGATGTGCGGCCCTGGTTACTGGCGATCGAACGCACTTCGGCCCGCTATACGGGAAAACTGTCGAGGGCGTGAGGATCTACCCCCCGCGAATGATCGCAGAAGAACTCCTTTAGCGGCGGACGCACATCGAACGAACCTCGCGTGGAAAAATAGAAGCCCAACTTGAAACAGAAAACCGAGACGGAAATGAAACGCGAAAACATACAACGCATGACAGGCGGCCGCGCGGTCGCGATGGCCCTGAAGGCAGAGGGCATCGAGCACGTTTTCGGCATCGTCGGGACGCACGATTGCCCGCTGTTCGACGGGGTGCTCGACGAGCCGTCGATCCGAGTCGTCACGGTACGCCACGAGCAAGGCGCCGCGCTGATGGCGGCGGGCTATGCGCGTGCTTCCGGGAAGATCGCTGGCTGCTTCGTGGTGCCCGGACCGGGGCTTACCAATGCGCTGACCGGGATCGGCATGGCCCACTCGGAGTCGGCGCCGATGCTGGTCTTCGGCGGCCAGAACGCGCTCGCACAGCTCGAGCGCGAAGGCGGGCATTTTCACGAGCTGGCCGATTCCGTTGCGGTGGCCGGCTCGGTGTGCGGCTATGCCGCGCGGGTATCCGTTCCGGCCGACATTCCCAAAGTGATCCGCGAGGCGATGCGCGCGATGCGCTGCCGGCGTCCACGGCCGGCCTACATCGAGGTGCCGCTGGACGTACAGAGCGGCGAGGCGGACATCGCACCGCTGCCGCCGGAGACGTACAGCCGGCCGGGCGGCGATCCGGAGAGTATCGCGGGCGCGGCGCTGGCGCTGAGGTCGGCGAAACGCCCGTTCATCTTCGCCGGAGGCGGCGTGGAAAGCGCGGGCGCCACCCATGAGTTGGTTCGTGTTGCCGAACTGCTGGGCGC
>DASRFY010000113.1:0-30150 GCA_035651315.1 Burkholderiales bacterium | reverse complement strand
GGTGTCGGGATCGATGCTCGCCGGACCGGTGGTCACGGTCCTGCCGTCCTTCGTGTTCAGGTTGGCGAGCGTATCGACGGAGACGACGAAATACCTGTCGGTGTCGATCGCCTTGCCCGCGCCGATCACCGCGTCCCAGTAACCGCGCGCGGTCTCGTCCTTCGAATAACGGCCGGCGGCGTGCGAATTGCCGGAAAAGAAGTGGCAGATCAGGATGGCGTTGTCGCCTGCCGCATCGAGCGTGCCGTAGGTTTCGTAGCCCACGCGCAGGTTCTTGATCGTCGCTCCGCCGTCGGTCGTGAACGAGGGCAGCGAGAACACCTTCTTCTCCACGACGCCCTCGAAAGCGGACACCGACCGCGCCGCGAGCAAGAACAGCGACGCGCCGAGAGCCAGCGCTCCGAGGGCAAGCTTCATGGGTCCAATCGGGCGAACCATACCGTCTATACCTCCGCGCTCAGTTCGGGCGCCAGCGCCGCGCGCACGTCGGCGGCGGCCGCCAGCTCGCCGCCGGAATTGACGATGATCCGCGCCGCCTCTTCGACCAGCCGCACGTTGCTCTTCTGGCAGCCGAACGGCGCATCTTCCAGCCCCACCCGCACGCCGCCGCCTTCCATGACGGTTCGCGGAATGAGCGGCATCACGTCCACATCGAGACCCGCCACCATCCAGCGCGCGCCGGGCGCGACCTGGTCGAGCAGATTCAGATAGGCGGTGATGCCGTAGTCCTCGGGCGGAAAGCCGAACGTGAAACCGCGCGAAAACATGAAGCGGTACACCGGCGCCGGGCAGCTTTCCCGCCAGTGCAGGCTGGCGCCCAGCCGCAGGAACCCCGGTTCGTAGATGGCGTAGCTCGGATGGAACCCGTATCGCATCGCCAGATGCAGCCCGTAGCGCACGTGCTCCTCCGGGTTGAGGTAGACGAAACCGGGGCGGTCCTCGCGCAGCTCGTCGTAACGCGAAAAGTTCGTCGAGCCCGGATCGACCACCGCCCATTCGATCAGGCCGCGCCGGGCGAGCGTCTCGAGGTGCGCGAAGCGCTCGGCGGGGGAAGGATTGTCCGGCATGCCGGGCAGGCCGGTGGTCGGGACGGTCGGATAGACGATTGCGTCGACGCGGCCGCGGATGCCTTCGATAATGCGCGCGTAGATGTCGGCATCGTCTTTCTGCCGGCCGGTCGCCTCATCGTAGGCGTGAACGTGGACGATCGCCGCGCCGGCGCTTGCGCAGGCCACCGCCTGCTCGACGATTTCCGCGACGGCGACCGGAATGTTGGGCTGGCGCGACCGGGACCAGGGCCCGTTCAGCGCCACTTCCAGCCAGGTCTTGGAATGCGACGGTCTCATCGGCGCCTCAGACGATTTCGACGGCGAGCTCGTCCAGTCCCTCGACGCCGCCGCGCAGCCTGTCTCCCCGCACCACCGCGCCCACGCCGGCTGGCGTGCCGGTGAAGATCAGATCGCCAGGCTGCAGCAGGTAGTAGCGGGAAAGGAACGCGATCGTCTCGGGCACGCTCCAGATCAGCTCCGCCAGGTCCCCCTGCTGCCGGATCCGGCCGTTGACCTCGAGCCAGATCCTGCCCTTGGACAAGTGACCGGTCTTCGCCGCCGGATGGACCGCACTGATGGGCGCCGACTGGTCGAACCCCTTGCCGAAATCCCACGGGCGGCCGAGGTCGCGCGCGGCGAGCTGCAGGTCGCGCCGCGTCATGTCGAGCCCGACCGCGTAACCGTACACATGATCGAGCGCCTTGTCCGCGGCGACGTCCCGCCCGCCGCGATGAATCGCCACCACCAGCTCGATCTCGTGGTGCAGGTTCGCGGTGCCGGGCGGATACGGAAGCTTGCCGCCGCCGGGCACGATCGCGTCGGCGGGCTTGAGGAAAAAGAACGGCGGCTCGCGCTCCGGATCCTTGCCCATCTCGCGGGCATGCGCGGCGTAATTGCGGCCGACGCAGTAGATGCGATGCACCGGGAAGCGCTTGTCCTGCCCGACGACCGGCACGCACGGTTGGGGTTGGGGTTCGAATAGCAGCGATGGAGCGTTCATTTTTTCCGACTTGTGGAGTGGCCGAGCGCGCCCGGAAACCCGCCGGGCGAGCGGCGATCGAGCAAACCGAGCGCGTATTTTCGCACAAGGAAGACCAACACCCCGAGCCAACCACCAAGAGCACCAAGGTCACCAAGAAAGTCCGAGACCAAACCTGGCCCGTTCGGGCTTTACTTGGTGTTCTTCGTGACCGTTGTGGTGCGGATGATGTTTTCGGTCTTTCCTGCGCAGTTGCAGATGTTCAGCGCGCCCCGGAAAGCCCGGCCCCGGCGCCCGACGGATAAAAAGGGTCGGCATGGATGTCGCGAATTCCGACGCCGCGCGCACGCACCAGAGCGCAGACCGCATCCACCATGGGCGGCGGCCCCGCGACATACACCTTGAAACCGGCGAGGTCGGCAAGGTCCGCGGCCACCGCCTCGGTCACCGGCCCGGCGCGACGCGGGCTTGCGTCCCGTGCCGGCGCGCCGTCGGGGTCGGACAGCACGATGTGGACGCGGAGGTTCGGATGACTCGCCGCCCAGCGCCGCAGCTCCTGCTCCGCGTAGACGTCGCGTTCCGCGCGCACACCGAAATAGAAATGAAGAGGATGGGAAAAACCGTCCGTGAGCGCGGCGCTGACGATGGAACGGATCGGCGCCAGGCCGGTGCCGCCCGCTACGCACAGCATCGGACCAGCATGCCGCGCGCGCAGATACGCGGTGCCCAGCGGACCCGTCACGCGCACTTCGTCCCCGGTCTGCAGCTGTTTCGCGGCCCGCGCGCTGAGCGAACCGCCGTCGGTCACCCGGATATGGAATTCGAGCACCGGCTCGCCGGGTGCGTTGGCCATCGAGTAGTCGCGCTCCTCGCCGCGTGCAAAGGCAAACGCGAGCCGCGCAAACTGGCCTGCCGAAAAGACGTACGGGCCGCCGTCGAGAACCTCCAGCCGCAGCCGCAGCACATCGTGCGTAGCGCGCTCGAGCGCCGCCACCCTGCAGCGCAGGGTGCGGAACGGGTGGACCTCGAAGTCCTCCGCTTCGAGCCGGCGCACGACCACGTCGCTCAAGACCCGGCAGCGGCAGGCGAGCACGATGTTGCGTGCCCGCTCCGGCGCCGAGAGCGCGTGCTCGGAGTACTCCAGCTCCAGGATCTCGCCCGACACCAGCTCGCACTTGCAGGTCCCGCAGTTGCCGGCCTCGCAGCTGTAGGCAAAGCCCACGCCGTGCGAAAGCAGGGCCGACAGCACGGTCTCACCGGCCTGCGCGGGAACGGACTGTCCGAGATCGGCGACGGTCACCCGATATCTCATGGATTCGCCGTCTAGTCGACTTCGCGAAACGGGCGACGCAGCAATTTCTTCGTGGCGTGCAGCTTCTTGACGGCAAGGCGCCGGTCGCGCGACGACGCCGTCGGCCTGGTGGCGATCCGCGGCTTCGGGCGCGCCGCCGCGCGCCGAATCAGCTCGAGCAGGCGATGCAGCGCGTCTTCCCGATTGCGCGACTGCGAACGGAAACGTTGCGCTTCGATCACCAGCCAGCCATCTGCGGTAAGCCGCGCGCCGGCGAGGCGCGCGAGTCGCAGCTTGATCTCCGGCGGCAGCGTGTCGCTGCTCGCCACATCGAAACGCAGTTGCACCGCGGTGGAAACCTTGTTCACGTTCTGTCCGCCTGGGCCGCTCGCCCGAAGGAAGCGCCACTCGAGTTGCCGTTCATCGATTGCGATTCGATCGGTCACGCGGATCACGGCCCGCTCCGACGAAAGCGAATCAATGGCGACGGATTGACGCGCCGCAGCAGCGCAACCCGTTGCACGAAACGCAGAGACGTGCTCTCGGAATGCATAGATGCCTCTTGCCAATACCCGGGGCTAGGACTACATTTGCCGCAGATTTCTCCGCCGTCATATAACACGAAGTGAATCACCTACGGGCGGCAGAGCGATCCGGTCTAAAAGCAATTTGGGCCCAAATTTCAAGTCAAGAAAACAACCGGGAGAGAGTTATGAAACGATGGACTCATGCAGGGGTCGTCAAGGCCCTGTCCGCTGCGGCCTTCGTCGGCTTCGCCTCCCAGGCACTTGCAGCCGACGTGACCTGGGATCGCCTGATGAACGCCGACAAAGACCCGAACAACTGGCTGATGTATCACCAGTCGTTCAAGGGCTGGCACTATAGCGGACTCGATCAAATCAATACCAGCAATGTCAAGAATCTGCATGTCGCCTGGCTGCATACGCCTTCCGCCAGCAAACGCGGCGTGCAGTCCTTCCCGCTCGTGGTAGACGGCATTCTGTACTACACCAGCTCCTCGGGGCAGGTGTGGGCGCTCGATGGCGCGACCGGCGCGGTGATCTGGCGCTATCAGGCCAAGATCGACCAGGAGCGCGCAGAAGGGACGTTCTACAATCCCTACAACCGCGGCGTGGCGATCGCGTATGGCAAGGTCTACCTCGGCACGGTCGACGGGCGCATGATCGCGCTCGACCAGAAGACCGGCAAGCCGGTGTGGGACAACATGATCCTGTCGGTGGAGAAAGGCAACAAGGGCTTCACCGGCGCCCCTGTCGTCGTCAAGGACAAGGTCATCATCGGCGCCAACGGCGGCGAGCTGTCCGGCTGCTGCGGCCCGATCTTCGCGGTGAACGCGCAGACCGGCGAAGTGGCCTGGCAGTTCGACACGATCGGCGGCGACGACCGCTCCCGCGCCTCCTGGAAGAACGACTCCTGGAAGGTCGGCGGCGGCGGCGGCTGGATGACCGGCTCGTACGATGCCAAGACCAACACGGTCTGGTGGGGCACGGCAAACCCGGCGCCCGACTTCGACTGGTCCGGCGACAACTGGGAGAACGAGGGTCCGCGTCCGGGCGAGAACCTGTACAGCTCCTCGGTCGTCGTGCTCGACGCCGACAGCGGCGAGCTGAAGGCCTACTTCCAGGAAATGCCGCACGACGCGTGGGACTTCGACTCCGCGCCGGGCGAGTTCATGGCCTTCGAAAAAGGCGGCAAGCGCTACATGCTGCACCCGAACAAGGGCGGCATCATCTTCGTCTATGACGCGGACTCGGTCGGCGGCGGCAACAAGCTGAAAGTCGCCAACGCCTACATGCTGGGCGAGACCTACAACTTCGTCACCGGCGTGGATCCGAAGACCGGCGATCTGCTCGGCCGTCGGAATTTCACCGAAGGCAAGCTGACCAACCGCTGTCCGGCCATCGACGGCGCGATCTCCTGGAACACCGGCGCCTACAACCCCAATACCGGTTTGCTCTACAAGATCGGCATGGAGTGGTGCTTCGACATCGAGGTCGTGAAGGCGGACCGCCCGGCGGACTTCTCCGGTCAGGCCTACTTCGGCGCCAGCTGGACTTCGACCCATCCGAAGCAGAAGGCGGACGGCACGCCGGTGCACGCGGCCTACGGCCACGTGACCGCGCGCGACCCGCTTTCGGGCAAGGTCAAGTGGCGCGTCGAGTTCAAGTACCCGCCGCTCGCTTCGCTGCTCTCGACCAAGGGCAACCTGGTGTTCGTGCCGGGCGCCGACGGCACCTTCTACGCGCTCGACGCCAACACCGGCAGGACGCTGTGGACAAACAACAACGGCATCGGCCACCACGGCGGCGTGATCTCCTACATGGCGAAGGGCAAGCAATACATCGCGGTCGTCGCCGGTTGGGGCTCGCACGTATCCGGCAACTACCCGGGGTTGTTCGGCCATCCCTTCACCGAGATGCCGACCGACGCTGGCCAGCTGATCGTCTTCTCGCTGTAAGCGACACACGCGCCGAAGACGCAGCAGCAGGAAGAAATCGGACAGGGCGGGGCTTCCCCGCCCTGTTTTTTTGCCCGTGCGACTGGACGAATCGGTTCGGGCCGCTTCGGGCGCCGGGGTCAACGACGCGATGGACAAGACGTTAAAATACGCGTGGCTCCGGGTGCGCGTTTTGGAGCCGACAACATAGACCGACAATACATACCGAGTTGCGGAGGAGTGGATGTACGACAGGACGAAGGTGCTGCTGGCGATCGCTTCCGCGATCGTCGCGGCAGCCGCCATGACCGCGCCGGCGCAGTTCGCGGCCGCGGATGAAGACCCGACCAAGCCCGCCGCCGACATGATCGAGCAGAAGTACAACCTCGACATCAAGAAGCTGTTCGCCTCGAAATGCAGCTGGTGTCACCAGAGCTACGGCATGAAGCAGGCGGACGGACCGAAGCTGGCGGGCACCAGCAAGACCCGGGAGCAAGTCATCACGCAGATCCGCAACGGCAAGAGCCCGATGCCCGGGTTCAAGAACCAGCTCAAGCAGGAAGAGATCGAGGCGCTCGCCGATTACATCAAGGCCCTGCCGAAAAACTGACAAGAGCAGGCCGTGCGAACGATAAAGGCGGCCTTGCGGCTGCCTTTATCGTCTCCCGCGCGCCGATATCACTGTGCGCGCTGCAACTCGAACTTGATCGGAAATCCTTCGTAGCGCGCGGTGCCGCCGAGTGCTTTCCCGCCCTTGATCAGCCGCGCGCTGCCGGCGAATTCTGCGCCCGCCGCACCGAACGCGGCAAACTCGTACGTTCCTGCCTTGGTCGCCGTCTTCTGCAGCACCGCCGGCCCGTCGCCGAAGGTTTCCAGGTTCGTGAAACGCACGCTGCCGGAGCCGTCGCCGGAAACCTCCAGCATCATGGTGCCGCTCGTCATTCCGCGGTACCACGGTCCTTTCCATATCCCGGCAGGGGCGGCATCTTCCTGGGCGGGCGCCGGTGGAGACGCGGCGATCACGGCAAGCAACGCCAATCCCAGAATCTTGCGCATCATGTACTCCTCCCGATCGGGATTCTCCGCTTCGATTCTAGCCCAGACCGGTGATCCTGCCTTCCTACCCGCCTGCGCGCCGACTCGATTCGATCCGTCCCGCCCGCGATCTTCCGCGCCCGCGCCGTATAATCGCCATGTTTTCTCGGGCCCCGCGATGAACTTCTGCAGCAACTGCGGCGCACGCCTGACGAAGCGGGTACCTGACGGTGACAGCCTGCCCCGCTTCGTCTGCGACGGCTGCGGCACCATCCACTACGAAAATCCCAAGATCGTGGTCGGATGCATCCCTGAGTGGCAGGATCGGATCCTGCTGTGCCGGCGCGCGATCGAGCCGCGCGCCGGACTGTGGACGGTGCCCGCAGGATTCATGGAGAACGGAGAAACCACTGCGCAGGGCGCCGAGCGCGAAACGCTGGAGGAAGCCCGCGCGCAGGTCGACATCGTAGGGCTGTACGCGCTGTACAACATTCCGCACATCAACCAGGTCTACATGCTGTTTCGGGCGCGGCTGCGCGATCTGACGTTCGGCCCCGGTGCGGAGACGCTCGATGTTCGCCTGTTCGTCGAAGAAGACATCCCGTGGAGCGAGATTGCGTTCGCGACGGTGCGCCGTACGCTCGCCCATTATTTCTCCGACCGCCGGAGCGGCGAGTTCCGATTCCACATGGGGACGATCGAGCCGATGAGCCCGCCGCAGCCAGCGCAGGCGAATCATCCCGGATAGGTCCGCGTGCCCGCTGCCGAGCCGCGACGGCGGCCCATGCACGCCGCGGCGAAGTCCGGTCCGCGCCGGCGAAAACCCGCAGACGCCGACTCAGTCGCCTAGCGGCGCGACGCGGAACTCGAGTACCGATTCGGCCTGGCGCAGCCGTTCCACCAGGCGCCGGACGTTGCCCTCGTCGAGAGTGCGGATCGTCGCCCGGTACTCGAAGTGCCTTCCCTCGTCTTCGAGCCGATAGCTGAGCTTGTCCACGCTGAAGCCTTCTTGCGACAGCACGTTCCTCAGCTCGCCGTCCGGCATCACCGCCTCGCGCCGGAAGCGCACGCCGAGCCGGGCGTAGTAATAAGTGGGCATGCGCGCTTCCACCCAGCGCAGCGCGGTCAGCGTCGCGAGGGTGAGCGCGGTCGCCGCGACGACCGGAAAGTAGAAGCCGATCCCGGCGAGGATGCCGATCGCTGCGGTAATCCAGATCGAGGCGGCGGTGGTCAAGCCGCGAATCGACAGGCCTTCCTTCATGATCACGCCCGCGCCGAGAAAGCCGATGCCGGTCATGATTCCCTGCGCCATGCGGGTGGGGTCCATGCGAACCGTTTCCGCGGCGGCCTGCGGGAACCACTGCGACTGATAGATCGTGACCAGCATGAGCGCGCTGGAAGCAAGGCAGACCAGCGTGTGGGTGCGGAACCCCGCGGGGCGGCCGTGGTAGCTCCGCTCGAAGCCGATCAGCGCGCCGGCAACGAGCGCCGTTACCAGGTGTGCGGTAATTCTGACGTATTCGTTTGGCATCGTTCGCTTCGCCGCAAACAGGGCAAATCCGCCATCGGCCGGCCGCGCCCGATAGCTTACCCCGTCCTGATCCGCCTCCTTCCCCGCTCGCCCGTCATCGCGACGAAGCTCGGTCGGTATTCGCCCGGGAGACGGCAGCCTGCGATCGAACCGTCACCAGCCGGACTCTTTCTCTGGCGTGGCGGAAATCTTGTGTATCGCGAGGTCGGCCCCCATGAATTCCTGCTCCGGATCCAGGCGAATGCCGACCGTCGCGCGCAGCACCCCATAGACGACAAGCCCGCCGAGCAGCGCGACGCCGATGCCGATCACCGTTCCGATGAGCTGCGACACGGGCGACACGCCGCCGGCTCCGCCGAGCGCTTCGAGGCCGAAAATGCCGGCGGCGATCCCGCCCCACGCGCCGCACAAGCCATGCAGGGGCCATACTCCCAGCACGTCGTCGATGCGCCAGCGGTTCTGGGTCATGGTAAACAGCACGACGAACAGGGCACCCGCGATGCCGCCCGTCACCAATGCGCCGAGCGGATGCATCACGTCGGAGCCGGCGCAGATCGCCACCAGACCGGCGAGCGGCCCGTTATGCGCGAATCCCGGGTCGTTACGTCCGAGCAACAGCGCACCCAGCGTGCCGCCGACCATCGCCATCAGCGAGTTCGCGGCAACGAGGCCGCTGATGTTGGCAAGCGTCTGCGCCGACATCACGTTGAAGCCGAACCAGCCGACCGTGAGCATCCACGCCCCGAGGGCGAGGAACGGAATGCTCGACGGCGGATGCGCCGCGACGCCGCCGCCGCTGTAGCGGCCGCGCCGCGCGCCGAGCAGGAGAACGGCCGCCAGACCGATCCAGCCGCCCATCGCGTGGACGACCACCGAACCGGCAAAATCGTGCATCGGGGCGGTGAAATTCTTCTGCAGCCAATTCTGAAGGCCCAGATTTCCGTTCCATACGATCCCCTCGTAGAACGGATACACCACCGCCACCAGCGCGATGCTCGCCGCGAGCTGCGGATTGAATCTGGCGCGTTCCGCGATGCCGCCGGAGACGATGGCCGGTACCGCAGCCGCAAAGGTCAACAGGAAGAAAAAGCGGGTGAGTTCGTATCCGTTCTGGTTCAACAGCGCCTTGGCACCCACCAGAAAACTCGTCCCGTAGGCGAGCGTGTAACCGGCGAGGAAATAGGCGACCGTGGAAACGGAGAAATCCGCGAGGATCTTGACCAGCGCATTGACCTGGTTCTTGCGGCGAACGGTACCGAGTTCGAGAAATGCGAAGCCGGCGTGCATGGCCAGCACCATGATTGCGCCGATCAGGATGAACAGGACGTCGCCCGGTGTTCTTGCGGTTTCCATGACCCCTCCGTGCTCTCCAGGAAAAGTACGCTTGTAAGGCAGCTATTATTCCCGAACGCCGAATTCTCTCCTTCCATGCCGACGGGAAGCACAAGAAGGTCGGAATGAACCATAATGATGCAGTATTTCTTCGGAGACCTGTTTCGGGCGTGCTGCGATGGCCGGCGACAAGGCTTGGACCCCGGAAAGTCGCCGCGTTATAGTGCGGCGGTCTATTCTCTTGCTCTTACCGTCTGCCCCGGCCCACCCGAACATGGCAATCGTATGACGCAAGCTGGCACGCTGCACAAATCCCAAACCGCCCGCAGCCGATCCAATCGCCGGCTGGAGCTGGACGAGGTGCTGACCGACCTGGTCGCGGACAAGCTGGTCGCGCCGGAAGACGCCGAAAAGCTGCTCGAGCTCCGGCGTCACCTGCGCGCCGTGGAAACGCATCCGCTGGTAGTAATTTCCGAGCAGAAATGGAAGGACCCGCGCAATCCGAAGAAACTGCTGACGCTGGAGGCTCTCGTCGAGTGGCTGGCGGAAAAGGTCGGGCTGCCCTACCTGCACATCGATCCGTTCAAGATCGATTTCGCCGCGGTCACCAAGGTCGTATCCAGCGCGTACGCCACCCGCTACCGCATCCTGCCGGTCGGCGTGACCGGCACTGAAGCGGTGATCGCGACCTGCGAGCCCTACGCGCGGGAATGGGAAGGCGAGCTGGCCAAGATCCTGCGACTGCAGATCAAGCGCGTCATCGCCAATCCGCTCGACATCAACAGCTACCTCGTCGAGTTCTACAACCTCGCGCGCTCGGTCAAGGGGGCGAGCCAGCAGCAGGCCGGCGGGCTGTCGGAGATCACCAACTTCGAGCAGCTCGTGCAGCTCGGCCGCAGCGGCAGCCTGGACGCCAACGACCAGCACGTCGTGCGCCTGGTCGATTGGCTGCTGCAATATGCCTTCGAGCAGCGGGCGAGCGACATCCACGTAGAGCCGCGCCGCGAGGTGGCGAACGTGCGTTTCCGCATCGACGGCGTGCTGCACCAGGTATATCAGGTGCCGATGCCGGTGGTGGCCGCGATGACCAGCCGCATCAAGATCCTCGGCCGCATGGACGTGGTCGAAAAGCGGCGTCCGCAGGACGGGCGCATCAAGACCCGTTCGCCCGACGGCGACGAGATCGAGCTGCGCCTGTCCACCATGCCCACCGCATTCGGCGAAAAGCTCGTGATGCGCATCTTCAACCCGGAAGTCCTGGTCAAGGATTTCCGCGACCTCGGCTTCTCGGAGGAAGATCGCGCCCGCTGGAACGAAGTCGTTGCCCGGCCGAACGGCATCATCCTGGTCACCGGCCCGACTGGCTCGGGCAAGACCACCACGCTTTATTCCACGCTCAAGCACCTCGCCTCGCCGGAGGTCAACGTCTGCACCATCGAGGACCCGATCGAGATGGTGGAGCCGTCTTTCAACCAGATGCAAGTCCAGCAGGGCATCGGGCTCGATTTCGCCTCCGGCGTGCGCACGCTGCTGCGCCAGGACCCGGACATCATCATGGTAGGCGAGATCCGCGACGCGCAGACCGCGGAGCAGGCCATCCAGGCGGCGCTCACCGGTCATCTGGTTTTCTCGACCCTGCACACCAACGATGCGCCCGCCGCCATCACCCGCCTGCTCGACATCGGCGTGCCGCCGTATCTGCTGCACTCCACCATTCTGGCCGTCATGGGACAGCGCCTGGTGCGCACGCTGTGTCCGCATTGCCGCGAGGCGGGCGACCTGACCGAGGAGACCTGGCAGATGCTGATCTCGCCCTGGCAGGCGGAAAGACCCAGGCAGGCGTACCAGGCGCGAGGCTGCCTCGAGTGCCGCATGACCGGCTATCTGGGCCGGATCGGCGTTTACGAGATCATGACCATGACCGACAAGCTGCATCCCCTGATTCACGAGGGAGCCGACGCGGCGGAGATTCGGGAGCAGGCGTACCGCGACGGCATGAAACCGCTTCGCATCAGCGGCGCGCGCAAGGTGGCCGCCGGCCTCACCACCGTCGAGGAAGTCATGACCGTCGCCCCGCCGGTGGGCGGAGAAAGACGGAAAAAGCGTTGATTTCGGCGACGGGTGGCTGGCTCGGGTACGCTCGACCAGACGGATGCTGGCAGGCACCGATTACCACACCCTAGCCGCTTTGCCATGAAAAGCACTCTCCGGCCCGGACTCACGCAGCGCCATCAGTTCACCATCTCCAAAAGCAAAACGGTCCCGCGGCTGTACCCGGAATCCGAAGCGTTCCAGCAGATGCCTGCGGTGCTGGCAACGGGTTTCATGGTGGGGCTGATCGAGTGGGCCTGCATCGAGCTGCTACGCCCGCACCTCGACTGGCCGCGCGAGCAGACGCTGGGCACCCGCGTCGATTTCTCGCACCTTGCGCCGACGCCGCCGGGGTTCACCGTAACGGTGGACGCGAAGCTGGAGGAGGTCGACGGCCGCAGGCTGGTGTTCTCGATCGTCGCGCACGACGGCGTGGACAGGATCTCGGAGGGTCGCCACGAGCGCTTCGTGATCGACGCCGAGCGTTTCCGCGCCAAGGTGGCGCAGAAAGCCCGACTCCCGGTCTGACTCCCGCCTCTGCGCAGGCGAACGGTGGTGGTTTGATGCGATTTACGCAGGTTGGCATTTTCGGATCGCGCCATGAGACCGATTGACTGGATCCGGCGGACGGTGAAAGCCTTCACCTGGCGCGACGCCGTTGCCGGCGCAGTCCTTGCGCTGGCGTACTTCGCCGCCGGGGTGACCGGATTGCAGGCTGCGTCCTTCCAGCCTCAGGTCACGACGATCTGGCCGCCGTCCGGAATCGCGCTTGCCGCGCTGCTCCTGTTCGGCGTCCGGCTCCTGCCGGGCGTATGGGCCGGCGCCTTTGCAGCGAACCTCTTTTCCACCGGAAGCCTCGCCGGTGCGCTGGGTGTGGCCTGCGGCAACACCTTGGCGGCCTGGGTCGGCTGGGCGCTGCTGCGGCGCAGCCGCTTCGACGGACGCCTGCCCCGGTTGAACGACGCCACCAGTCTGCTGGTGTATGGGGCGATGCTCGATCCGCTGATCGCGGCGCTGCTCGGCCCGACAAGCCTGTTCCTCGCGGGGTCGATGCAGGCCGCCGATGTCGCGCAGGCGGTGCTGCTGTGGTGGATCGGCGATGCGCTCGGGGTTCTGCTCGTAGTCCCGCTGCTCATCGCCGCGCCCGCTCTGTGGCGCGATCGCAGGCCCGTGACCCGCCTGCTCGAAGGCGCATCGATTGTCGCCGTCCAGGCCGTGATCGCCGCGCTGGTGTTCTCCGGCTTCCTGGAGCGCGTCACCGGCCTCAACCGCCTGGATTACCTGCTCCTGCCGGTCGCGATCCTGTTGGCGTTGCGACATCACCCGGGGTATACCGCGCTCGCCAACGCCATCGTGTTCACTGCCGCGACCTGGGGCACGATGGCGGGACTGGGCCCGTTCGCCCACGGTGTGGTGCCGCATGGGCCGCTGATCTTTCACGTCACGGTCGTCATGCTCTTCGGCACGACCCTGCCGGTCAGCGCGGTAAGCCAGGAGCGCAGAGAGGCGCTCGCACGCTCCCGCGACAGCGCCGATCGCTTCCAGCGCCTGACCGAGCTTTCCACCGACTGGTACTGGGAGCAGGACCGGGAGTACCGCGTCACCTACATGTCGCCGCGCTACAGCGCCCGGAACGGACTGCGCATGAAGCCGACGCTGGGACAAAGCCGGTTCGAGACCGACAATTTCTGGGAGTCCGAAGAGCAGAAGCGCCGGCACCGCGAGGATCTCGATGCGAGACGACCGTTCCGGGATCTGCGGCTTTCGCGCTACGACAGCGACGGAGAGCTGCGTCACCTGTCGATCAGCGGCGATCCGGTCTTCGACTCCGACGGCGGATTTGCCGGTTATCGGGGGATCGGGCGCGACATCACCGCGGAGAAACGCGCGGAACAACGCCTGTCGCGGCTGCGGGATTTCTATGCGGCGCTGTCCGAAGTCAACGAAACGATCATCCGCACGCCCGGGCGCGACGAGCTGTTCCGCACGGTCTGCGACGTCGTGGTTGCGCGCGGCGGCATGGAGTTCGCGCGCATCGCCCTGCTCGACAGCCGCACGCAACGGGTGTTAACGGTGGTTCATGGGGGCAGTGACCACGGCCTCTCGCACAAGCTGTACTTCTCGATCGACCCGCAGGCGGAGGGCGGCAAGGCTCCCTCCGCGGACGCCCTGCGCGCCGGCAGGCACTTCATCTGCAACGATGTCCGCGCCGACGACCGGATATTCGGCCGCCGGCTCCTGATCGACGCCGGCCTGTTCTCATTCGGCACCTTCCCGCTGGTCGTTCGCGGCATGCCGTGGGGCGCCTTGCAGCTCCATTCCCGGGAGGCGCAATTCTTCGATGCCGAGCTGATCGGGCTGCTCGACCGGCTGGCGCTGAACTTGTCCTTCGCGCTCGAAAACATGGAGCGCGAGGCGGCGCGCGAACAGGCCGAGCGTGCCGTGGCCGAGAGCCGCCGCTTCTTCGAAAGCGTGCTGAACGCGATCGCCAGCCCGATCGTGGTGAAAGGCGAGGACCATCGATTCGTCGCCTTCAACGACGCCGCCGTGACGTTCCTCGGCAAGCCCCGCGAGTGGATGATCGGCAAGACCGACTACGACCTGTTCTCCGAGGAGCGGGCGCAGTTCTTTCAGCATACCGACGATCTCGCGCTCGCATCGGCCAAGCCCGTGCAATACGAGTCCGTCTACACGGTCGGGGCCAGCAAGCACGCCATGCTGGTGCGCAAATCCGCGCTGGCGCGCCCCGACGGCAGCCGGGTTCTGGTTCTCGTCATGACCGACATCACGCAGCGACAGGCGGCCGAAGACGCCCTGCGCACGAGCGAGCAGCGCTTCCGGGACGTGGCGGAGGTCGCCGGCGAGTACGTGTGGGAGAACGATCTCGAGGGCCGCTTCACCTACGTGTCGCCCAAGGTCGTCGAAGTGCTCGGCTACGGCGCAGAGGAACTGCTCGGCCATGCCCCGGCAGAGCTGATGCCGCCGGGCGAAGCGGACCGGGTCCGCGCCTGGTTCGCGGAGCACATGGGCGAGGACCGGCGCTTTCGCAATCTCGAGCACCAGATCGTTTCGAAATCCGGCGAGATCGTGTGGCTGCAGGTGAGCGGCATTTCGACCTACGACGAGCAGGGACTCCCCACCGGTCACCGCGGCACCACCCGCGACATCACGCAGACCAAGCGCTCCGAAGCGCGAATCAGCTACCTGGCGACACGCGATCCGCTGACCGAGCTGCCCAACCGGCTGCTCTTCAGCGACCGCCTGGAGCAGGGCCTGATCAGCGCCCGGCGCGCCGGCGACTCGCTGGGCGTGCTTTTCATCGATCTCGACCGGTTCAAGAACATCAACGACTCGCTCGGCCACCACGTCGGCGATCTGCTGCTCAAGGAAGTCGCCGGCCGCATGAGCGCCTGCATCCGCAGCGGCGACACGCTGGCGAGGCTGGGGGGCGACGAGTTCGTGATCGCGCTCGAGCACCTGCGCAAGGCGGAGGACGCGGCCAGCGTGGCGGACAAGATCATCCATGCCATGTCCCGCCCGGTCGACGCCGGCGGCCAGGTGCTCAATACCTCGTGCTCCATCGGCATCAGCATCTTCCCCAACGACGCGGAGGATTCGCGCACGCTGATGAAGAACGCCGACACCGCCATGTATCACGCCAAGGAGCGGGGCCGCAACAACTTCCAGTTCTTTTCCCCGGACATGAACCGGCGCGCCGTCGAGCGCCACGAGCTGGAGATTTCGCTGCGCCGCGCCCTGGAGCGCGGCGACTTTCTGCTGCTCTACCAGCCGCAGGTGGCGCTGCGCAGTGGCAAGCTGGTCGGGGCCGAGGCGCTCATTCGCTGGAAGGATCCCGAGCGCGGAATGATCGCGCCGAGCGGCTTCATCACGGTGGCCGAGGAAACCGGGCTGATCGAGCCGATCGGCCGCTGGGTGCTGATGGAAGCGTGCTCGCAGGCGCGCAGATGGCTGGATCTGGGCCTCGCGCCGGTGCGCGTCGCAGTGAACATCTCCGCGCGGCAGTTGCTCGACTCCAGGGAATTTCTCGCCTATGTCACCCGGGTGCTCGACGAAACCGGCCTCGACGCGAGATACCTCGAGCTGGAGATGACGGAGAGCATGTTGCTGTCCCACATCGAGGAAAACGCGGCCGTCCTGCGCAAGATCGGCAAGCTGGGCGTGCGCATCGCGGTCGACGACTTCGGCACCGGCTACTCGTCGCTGTCCTATCTGAAGCGCCTGCCGATCGATTCCCTCAAGGTGGACCGCACGTTCGTGCGCGGCATCGAGGCCGACCCCGACGACGCCGCAATCATCAAGGCGGTGATCGCCATGGCGCACGGATTGAAGCTGCGAGTGACCGCGGAGGGCGTGGAGAACGAAGGCCAGCTCGAGACCTTGCGCAGGCTCGGCTGCGACGAGTACCAGGGGTATCTGCTGGCCAGGCCCCTGCCGGCGGAGGAATTCGCGCAACGCTTTCTGCTTCGCGCGCAGCTCGACGCCGCGCGTTGAAAGCAAGACCGCGAAACAGGAAGAGGAAAAGAAGAACTTGCCAACCACCAAGGTCACCGAGAACACCAAGAAAAAAGCCAAGAAAGGCTAAGTCCGATCTTTGATTCTCTTGGTGGCCTTGGTGCTCTTGGTGGTTAATTCATTTATTTCCTTCGTGTTCCGCTCTTCAAATCCTCATCGCGCGAGGGAACGCATGGCGCGCTCCAGGCCTTCGAGCGTGAGCGGATACATGCGCCCGCTCATCAGCTCTCTCACCGTGCCGATCGATTCGTAGTACTGCCAGCGGTCCTCCGGCGTGGGATTGAGCCAGGCCGCCTTGGCGTAGACCTCGAGCATGCGTCGCAGCCATACCGCCCCCGCCTCCTCGTTGTGGTGCTCGATGCTGCCGCCGGGATAGGCGATCTCGTAGGGACTCATCGTCGCGTCGCCGACGAAGATCAGCTTGTAGTCGTGGCCGTACTTGTGCAAGACGCCCGCCGTCGCTGTGCGCTCGGAATGCCGGCGCCGGCTGTCCTTCCACACCGACTCGTAGAGGAAATTGTGGAAATAGAAATACTCGAGGTGCTTGAACTCGCTGCGCGCCGCCGAGAACAGTTCCTCGCAGACCCGAACGTGGTCCTCCATGGAGCCGCCGACGTCGAGGAACAGCAGCACCTTCACCGCGTTGTGCCGCTCGGGGACCATGCGCAGGTCCAGATAACCCGCGTTGCGCGCGGTGGCATCGATCGTGCCGTCGAGATCGAGCTCCTCGGGCGCGCCCTCCCTCGCGAATCTGCGCAGGCGTCGCAGCGCGACCTTGATGTTGCGGGTGCCCAGCTCCAGGGAGTCGTCGAGATTGCGGAATTCGCGCCGATCCCAGACTTTCACCGCGCGGCGGTTGCGGCCGCCGTCCTGGCCGATCCGGATCCCCTCCGGGTTGTAGCCGTAGGCGCCGAAAGGAGAGGTGCCGGCGGTGCCGATCCACTTCGCTCCGCCCTGATGCCGCCCTTTCTGCTCCTCCAGCCGGCGGCGCAGGGTTTCCATCAGCGCGTCCCAGCCGCCCAGCGCCTCGATCAGCTTCTTGTCCTCTTCCGAAAGGATCAGCTCCGCCTGGCGGCGCAACCACTCGGCGGGAATCTCCGCCAGCCAATCCGCGGGCAGCATCTCGATGCCGCGAAAATATTCCGCGAAGGCGAGATCGAACTTGTCGTAATTCGCCTCGTTCTTGACCAGGCAGGCGCGCGCGAGGAAATAGAACTCCTCCACCCGGTTCGAAGTCACGCGCAGCGAAAGCGCCTCGACCAGGGTCAGGTATTCCTTGACCGATACCGGCAGGCGGCGGGAGTGAAGGTGCAGGAAGAAATCGATCAGCATGTATCGGCCGCGCCCGATCCGTCGCTGGCCGCGTGCGGTCAGCGGCCGTGCCGGGACATGAATACCAGCCGCTCGAACAGGTGCACGTCCTGTTCGTTCTTGAGCAGCGCGCCGGCAAGCGGCGGAACGATCTTGCGCTCGTCCCGGGAGTGCAGCGCCTCGGGCGGGATGTCCTCGGCGAGCAGCAGCTTCAGCCAGTCGAGCAGCTCGGAGGTGGAGGGCTTCTTTTTCAGCCCCGGCACCTCGCGCAGATCGAAGAATGCCTGCAGCGCCTCGCGCAGCAGCGCCCTTTTCAGCCCCGGGAAGTGCACCTCGACGATGCGCTGCATCGTCTCCTTGTCAGGAAAGCGGATGTAATGGAAGAAGCAGCGGCGCAGAAAGGCGTCGGGCAGCTCCTTCTCGTTGTTGCTGGTGATGATGATCGTCGGCCGGTGCCTGGCACGCACGAGCTCGCGCGTCTCGTAGACGTAGAACTCCATGCGGTCCAGCTCGCGCAGCAGATCGTTCGGGAATTCGATGTCGGCCTTGTCGATCTCGTCGATCAGCACCACCGCCGGCGCGTCGGATTCGAACGCCTCCCACAACGGTCCGCGGACGATGTAATTGGCGATGTCGTGCACGCGGCCCTCGCCGAGCTGCGAGTCGCGCAGCCGCGACACCGCGTCGTACTCGTACAGGCCCTGCTGCGCCTTCGACGTCGATTTCACGTGCCATTGGATGAGCGGGCGGCGGAGCGCCTTCGCCACCTCGACCGCGAGCATGGTCTTCCCCGTGCCCGGCTCGCCCTTGACGAGCAGCGGCCGCTGCAGCGTGATCGCCGCGTTCACGGCCATCATCAGGTCTTCGGTGGCGACGTAGGTATCGGTTCCGGTGAATTTCATCTGGCTTCTGCCCGCCTGCGCGATACGCGGATTATACGGGCGAGCGGCTATAATTCGCAGTCCCGGCCTAACGAACAAATGAAAAGCGAAACGCAAAGTACGCAAAGAAAAACATGATTTCGGAACAGTTTCACATAGGAGCTTCTGGAGCTATGGCACCAGGCATCGCGACGCAGTGTTCCAGATAGCTTCCTTCTCTCGCTCTTCTTTGCGACCTTTGCACTCCTTTGCGATCTTTGCGTCAAGATTCTCTTTTGATCCTGTCCAATCAATCTCAGGCAAACAGAAACGGAGTGACCGGTGCCGAAGCTGAACGCCAACCTTTCCATGATGTTCACCGAGGTTCCGTTCCTGGAGCGGTTCGGCGCCGCCGCCAGGGCGGGTTTCAAGGGAGCGGAGTTCCTGTTTCCCTACGAGTTCCCGGCGGCGCAGATCCGCGAGCAGCTCGACAGGCACAAGCTCGAGATGGTCCTGTTCAACATGCCGCCGGGGGACTGGAACGCCGGCGACCGCGGGCTCGCCTGCGATCCGGCCCGGACCGGCCAGTTCCAGGACGGCGTGGGCAAGGCGCTCGAGTATGCGCAGGCGCTGGGCTGCCGCCGGCTGCACTGCATGGCTGGGCTGAAGCCGCGCGGCGTCTCGGAAGAAAAGATGCGCGATGCCTATATAGCCAACCTCCGCTTCGCGGGCCAGGCGCTCGCCGGGCACGGCATCACGCTGCTCATCGAGGCGATCAACACCCGCGACATTCCGGGCTTCTACCTCAATTACTCGGCGCAAGCGTTCGACCTCATGCACTATGCGAACGTGCCCAACCTGCGCTTCCAGTACGACATCTACCACATGCAGATCATGGAGGGCGACCTCGCGCCCATGATCGAGCGCAACCTCGACAGGATCGCCCACATGCAGCTCGCCGACACGCCGGGACGCCACGAGCCCGGCAGCGGCGAGATCAACTACGGTTTTCTTCTGGAGTTCATCGATCGAATCGGATACAAGGGCTGGATCGGCTGCGAATACCGCCCCGCCGGCAGGACCGAGGACGGCCTGGCCTGGGCCAAGCCCTATCTATAGATCTACAAGATAAACAGCTACCACCAAGACACCAAGACACCAAGAAATGCCAGCAGCGATTGAAACGCGCAGCTTTATCCGCCTGGCACGCCTGTGAATACTTCGGTAGTTTTTTCCTCAAGTCTTTCTTTGCTTTTCTTGGTGTCTTGGTGCCTTGGTGGTGAAGTTTTAAACCTGGAGGACATATGAGCAACGTCGGATTCGTCGGACTGGGGATCATGGGCAAGCCCATGGCGGGGCATCTGATCAAGGGCGGGCACGCGCTGTTCCTGCACTCGCGCAGCGGCGTGCCGCAGGAGCTGACGGCCGGCGGCGGCAAGGCCTGCAACTCCGCCAGGGAAGTGGCGCAGAAATCGGAAGTGATCATCACCATGGTCCCGGACACACCGCACGTGGAGAAGGTCCTGTTCGGCAAGGACGGCGTCGCCGAAGGACTGTCGGCCGGAAAGATCGTGATCGACATGAGCTCGATCTCGCCGATCGCGACCAAGGAGTTTGCGGACAAGGTGCGCAAGCTCGGCGCGGACTACGTCGACGCCCCGGTCTCCGGCGGCGAGATCGGGGCGAAGAACGCCGCGCTCACCATCATGGTCGGCGCCGCGGAAAAGACCTTCGGCAAAGTAAAGCCGCTGTTCGAGCTGATGGGCAAGAACATCACCCTGGTGGGCGAGGTCGGCGCCGGCCAGGTGTGCAAGGTCTGCAACCAGATCGTCGTCGCGCTCAACATCGAGGCGGTCGCGGAGGCGCTGCTGCTCGCCTCCAAGGCGGGCGTCGATCCGGCCAAGGTGCGCCAGGCGCTGATGGGCGGCTTTGCCTCTTCCCGGATCCTGGAAGTGCACGGCGAGCGGATGATCAAGCGCACCTTCGATCCCGGCTTTCGCATCGAGCTGCATCAGAAGGACCTGAATCTCGCACTGTCCTCCGCGCGCGCGCTGAAGATGAGCCTGCCCAATACCGCCACCGCGCAGGAGCTGTTCAACGCCTGCCAGGCCCAGGGCGGCGGCAAGTGGGACCACTCGGCGATGGTCAAGGCCCTCGAGACGCTCGCCAATCATCCGGTCGCCAAATGACGGACAAACCGTGCTGCCTTCGTGACCCTTCGTGTTGAACGCGGCTAGGGTTTTTTGCATGATCACTGATCCAGGGCGGTTGTTGCGCAGGATGTTGGACGCGGCGATCGACGCCGCGTTGCCGGACAAGACGCTGCCCAGGCATCTGCCGAAGCCGCCCAAGGGTCGCACCATCGTGCTGGGTTGCGGCAAGGCGGCCGGTTCGATGGCGAAGGCGGTGGAAGACCACTGGCACGGGCCGCTCGAAGGCGTGGTCGTCACCCGCTACGGCTACAAGGTGCCGACCAGGCGCATCGAGGTGGTGGAAGCGGCCCATCCGGTGCCCGACCTCGCCGGGCGTAAGGCCGCGGAGCGCATCCTGGGGATGGTACAGGGGCTCACCAAGGACGACCTCGTTCTGTTTCTCGTCTCGGGCGGCGGCTCGGCGCTGCTTTCGCTGCCCGCGGCGGGCATCACGCTGGAAGACAAGCAGGCGATCAACAAGGCGCTGCTCAGGAGCGGCGCGAACATCGCCGAAATGAATTGCGTGCGCAAGCACCTCTCCGCGATCAAGGGCGGGCGGCTTGCGGCGGCCGCGCACCCCGCCAAAGTGACGACGCTGGCGATCTCGGACATTCCCGGCGACGATCCGGCGGTGATCGCCTCCGGTCCGACGGTCGCCGACCCGACGACTTTCGCCGACGCGCGCGCCATCCTCGAGAAATACCGCATCCACGAACCGGCAGCCGTGCTTGCCCATCTGCGCGCCGCCGCGGAAGAAACCCCCAAGCCCGGCGATCGAAGGCTCGCCCACGCCACGCTGCACATGATTGCCGCGCCCCAGTTATCGCTCGAGGCGGCGGCGGAAGCCGCGCGCAAGGCCGGCGTGACGCCGGTCATTCTCGGTGATGCGATCGAGGGCGAGGCGCGCGAGGTGGCGCTGGTCCATGCCGGCATCGCACGACAGGTCCGGCGCCATGGCCAGCCCGCGAAAGCGCCGTGCGTGCTGCTCTCGGGCGGCGAGACGACGGTGACCGTGCGCGGCCACGGTCGTGGCGGCCGCAATGCCGAGTTTGCTCTCGCGCTCGCCATCGCGCTCGGCGGCGAGCCGGGCATGTGGGCGATGGCATGCGATACCGACGGTGTCGACGGCACCGAAGACAATGCCGGCGCCATGGTCACGCCCGATACGCTTGCGCGCGCCTCGGCACGCGGGATGGACGCGAAAAAGATGCTTGCCGATAATGACGGCTATGGCTTCTTTTCCGGCATCGGCGACCTCGTCGTCACCGGCCCGACCCTGACCAACGTCAACGACTTCCGCGCCATCCTGGTGCTCTAGTGGGCACATTCGAAACTTTTCCCTCCGAAAACCTGCGCCCCGCGATTTCCAAGCGCGAACTGGTGCGCCGGCTCGAAGCAGCGCTGCCGGAGCAATGCGTGCTGCATGAGACGGAGGAGCTCAAGCCCTTCGAATGCGACGGCCTGAGCGCCTACCGCCGCGTGCCGCTCGCGGTTGCGCTGCCGGAAAACGAGGAGCAGGTGCGCGAAGTGCTCAGGATCTGCCACGCCGGCCGCGTGCCGGTGGTATTCCGCGGTGCGGGCACCGGCCTGTCGGGCGGCGCCCTGCCCTACGAGCACGGCGTGCTGCTCGGGCTGTCGAAGCTGAAACGGATTGTCGAAATCGATCCGCTTGCGCGCACCGCGCGGGTCCAGCCCGGCGTTCGCAATGCCGCCATCTCCGAGGCGGCGGAGGCATACGGTCTGTATTACGCGCCCGACCCTTCCAGCCAGATCGCGTGCTCGATCGGCGGCAATGTGGCGGAAAATTCCGGCGGTGTGCACTGCCTCAAGTACGGCCTCACGGTGCACAACATCCTGAAGCTGCGCTTCCTGACCATCGAAGGCGAGCTGCTGGAAATCGGTTCCGAGGGTCTCGACGCCCCCGGATACGATTTGCTGGCGCTCGTCACCGGCTCGGAAGGCCTGCTCGGCGTGGTGACCGAAATCACCGTCAAGCTGCTGCCCAAGCCGGTCAAGGCGCAGGTCGTGCTTGCCGCCTTCGACGATGTGACGAGGGCGGGCCAGGCGGTGGCCGACATCATCGCCGCCGGCATCGTGCCCGCCGGACTGGAGATGATGGACAGGAAGGCCACCGCGGCGGTGGAGGAATTCGTCCACGCCGGCTATCCGCTGGACGCGGACGCGATCCTGCTCTGCGAGGCCGACGGCACCGAAGAAGAGGTCGCCGCGGAGGTCGCGCGGGTGACCGAGGTGCTGGAGAAAGCGGGCGCGACGCAAGTGCGCGTGTCGCGCGACGAGGCCGAGCGGCTCCGGTTCTGGGCCGGGCGCAAGGCGGCGTTCCCCGCGGTGGGCCGCATCCTGCCGGATTATTTCTGCATGGACGGCACCATTCCGCGCAAGCAACTGCCGCTGGTGCTGAAGCGCATCGCCGAATTGTCCGGACAGTTCCGACTGCAGTGCGCGAACGTGTTCCATGCCGGCGACGGCAACCTGCATCCGCTCATCATGTTCGACGCCAACGACGACGACCAGCTACATCGCGCGGAGCGCTACGGCGCCGCGATCCTGGAGTTGTGCGTGGAGGTCGGCGGGACGATCACCGGCGAGCACGGCGTGGGCGTGGAGAAGATCAACCAGATGTGCGTGCAGTTCCGTACGCCGGAGCTCGAAACCTTCCACGCCGTGAAGCGGGCGTTCGACGAATTCGGCCTGCTCAATCCCGGCAAGGCGGTCCCCACGCTGCAGCGCTGTGCGGAATTCGGCGCCATGCACGTGAAGCGCGGGCAGGAAAAGTTCGCGGAGCTGCCCAGGTTCTGATTCCACAATCGACCACAGAGGCGCAGAGACACAGAGAAAATCCGGATTAACCACCAAGGCAGCAAGGAAATGGTAAAAGTTGTTCCTGGGCATCCGGGGTTCTTGGTGCCTTCGTGCCTTGGTGGTGATATATCGCTTTGGAAGTTCTCTGCGCCTCTGTGGTGAGCGCCCTTGCCTGATTTCATCGAGCAGTTCCAGGACACGATCCGCGGCGCGCAGGCGCGCAAGGCGCCGCTGCGTATCCGCGGCGGCGGCACCAAGGATTTCTACGGTGTGCGCCTGGCGGGCGAAGTGCTTGACACGCGGCCCTACGCCGGCATCGTCGACTACGAGCCGACCGAGCTCGTGCTGACCGCGCGCGCCGGTACGCCGCTGTCCGAGGTCGAGTCGGCCCTGGCAGGGCGCGGGCAGATGCTTCCCTTCGAGCCGCCGCATTTCGGTCCGTCGGCGACATTCGGCGGCAGCATCGCCGCGGGATTTTCGGGCCCGCGCCGCGCCTATGCGGGCGCGGCGCGCGACTTCGTGCTCGGCGTGCGCATGGTGAACTCCCGCGGCGAGGACCTGCGCTTCGGCGGGCGAGTGATGAAGAACGTCGCCGGCTACGACCTGTCGCGCCTGATGGCCGGGTCCTTCGGCACGCTCGGGCTGATTCTCGAGATCTCGGTCAAGGTCCTGCCGCGTCCGGAGGTCGAGCGTACGCTGGTCTTCGAGATGGACGAGGCGCGCGCGATCGACGCCGTCAATCGCTGGGCCGGTCAGCCGCTGCCTCTTTCCGGCTCCTGTCATGTGGGCGGCAAGCTCCATGTCCGGCTGTCGGGCGCGGGGCTGGCGGTCGATGCCGCGCAGCGCAAACTGGGCGGAGCGTCTCTTGCGGACGACGCTGCGTTCTGGCATTCGGTGCGCGAGCAGACGCACGGTTTCTTCTCCGGCGCACCCGCGCTGTGGCGCTTCTCGGTCAAGTCCACGAGCGCGCCGCTCGGTGTCGGCGCGACGCTTTTCGAGTGGAACGGCGCCTTGCGCTGGGTTGCCGGCAGCATCGAGCCCGCCCGCGCGCACGAAGCGGCGGCGAAGGCCGGCGGCCATGCCACGCTTTTCCGCGGCACGGACAAATCCGCCGGCATCCAGCGCCTGACGCCGGCGCTGCTCGTCGTGCACAAGAAGCTCAAGCACGCGTTCGATCCCGAAGGCATCTTCGGCCCCGGGCGCATCCATCCCGATTTTTGAACACGCTTCCACCACACAGACATAGAGGCGCAGAGACATTCAAGAGCGAAACACGAAGGCACGAAGACACGAAGGAAGACCAAGAAAAGATTCACATTCTCAGGAACACAGAAAGAAATAGTTTTCTCGATTTCCGGTTATCTTGCTGCCCTTGGTGATCTTGGTGGTTTGTATTGATTTCGAATTCTGTATTTCTCTGTGCCTCTGTGTCTCTGTGGTTAGATCGGAACCATGAAAACCAACCTGGCCGAATCGATCCGCGACACGCCCGAAGGCAAGGAGGCCGACCGGATCCTGCGCGCCTGCGTGCATTGCGGGTTCTGCACCGCCACCTGTCCGACCTATCAGTTGCTCGGCGACGAGCTGGACGGCCCGCGCGGGCGCATCTATCTGATCAAGGAGGTGCTGGAAGGCAACCAGGTCAGCCGCAAGACCCAGTTGCACCTGGACCGCTGTCTCACCTGCCGCGCCTGCGAGACGACCTGCCCCTCCGGCGTGCAATACGGCCGCCTGGTCGACATCGGACGCGACATCGTCGAAAAACACGTCGGCCGCTCGCCGCTGCAGGCGTTCAAGCGCGCGGCGCTGCGCGCGGTGATTCCCGACCCTAGGCTCTTCACCCCGCTGCTGCGCCTGGGGCAGGTGCTCAAACCCCTGCTCCCGGGCGTGCTGGCACGCAAGGTGCCCGCGCGGCAAGCGCGCAGCGCGTGGCCCGAACCGCGCCATGCGCGGCGGATGCTGGTGCTAGATGGCTGCGTGCAGCCGGCGATTGCGCCCAACATCAACGCGGCGGCCGCGCGCGTGCTCGACCGGATCGGCATCTCGCTCGTCAGGGCGCGGGGCGCGGGCTGCTGCGGCGCCGTGACTTTCCACCTGAACGACCAGACCGGCGCGCTCGACTACATGCGCGGCAATATCGACGCCTGGTGGCCGCACGTGGACGCCGGAGCAGAGGCGATCGTGATGACCGCGAGCGGCTGCGCGGCGATGGTCAGGGAATACGGCCACGCGCTCGCGCACGACCCCGCCTATGCTGAGAAAGCGAAGCGTATCTCCGAGCTGACCAGAGACGTCAGCGAAATCCTGTTCGACGAACGCGAAGCGCTCACGAAGCAATTGGGTTTTTCACTCAGTCCCGAGTCCTCCGTCCCCGGTCCTGCTCTGCGCGCGACGAAAGTGGCGTTCCACTCTCCCTGCACGCTGCAGCACGCGTTGCAGGTCCGCGGCAAGGTCGAGCAATTGCTGCGCGAAGCCGGCTTCGAGCTCACCGCGGTTCCCGACTCGCACCTGTGCTGCGGCTCCGCGGGCACCTATTCCATACTCCAACCGGAATTGTCCCGCCAACTGCTGAAGAACAAAGTCGATGCGCTGCGTTCCGGCGCGCCCGAGCTGATCGCGACCGCCAACGTGGGCTGCCTGGCGCACATCCAGTCCGGCACCGACCTGCCGGTCCGGCATTGGGTGGAGCTGCTGCTCGACAGGCTCGCGCAATCCCAACATTGATGAGGATCCGACCGTGACCAAGACCGCACTGATAACCGGCGCAACCTCCGGCTTCGGCGCCGCCGCGGCGCGGCGTTTCGCGCACGGGGGATGGCGCGTGATCGCCACCGGCCGTCGTGCCGAGAGGCTGCGCAAACTGGTCGAGGAACTCGGCGCGGACAGGATTCATGCCGCGTCTTTCGACATGCGCAAGGCGGAAGCCATCGATGCGGCGCTGGCGGCGCTGCCGTCGTCGTTTCGGGACGTCGATCTGCTGGTCAACAACGCGGGGCTCGCGCTCGGCACGGCGCCGGCGCACAAAGCGAGCCTCGAGCAGTGGAACCAGATGATCGAGACCAACGTCACCGGCCTGGCCACCATCACGCACAGGCTGCTGCCGAAGCTGATCGAACGCAGGGGCGCGATCATCAACATCAGCTCGGTGGCCGCGAGTTATCCCTACCCCGGAGGCAACGTGTACGGAGGAACCAAGTCCTTCGTGGTGCAGTTCTCCCTCGGGCTGCGCTCGGACCTGCACGGCACCGGCGTGCGCGTTACCTCGGTCGAACCCGGCATGGCCGAGACCGAGTTCACGCTGGTGCGCACCGGCGGCAACCGGGAAGCCTCGGACAAGCTGTACAAGGGCGCGCACCCGATGACGGCCGAGGATATCGCCGAAACGCTGTTCTGGATCGCGACGCTGCCGCCGCACCTGAACGTCAACCGCATCGAGCTGATGCCGGTCAACCAGTCGTTCGGACCGTTCCAGGTCCATCGCGGCGATACGGCATGACCTGCCGGCAGAGCCATTGCCACCATGAGAACGTACACCGGCGGCTGTCACTGCGGCGCCGTGCGCTTTGAGGCCGACGCCCCGGAGCCGATCGAGGCGCTGGAATGCAACTGCTCGATCTGCAGTCGCACCGGGTTTCTGCATCTCATCGTGCCCGCGTCGCGCTTCCGCCTCCTGGCGGGGAAAGACGCGCTGCAGAACTACACCTTCCACACCCGGGTCGCGCAGCATCTTTTCTGCCGCACCTGCGGCGTCAAGTCGTTCTATGTGCCGCGCTCCAACCCCGACGGTTACAGCGTCAACGTCCGCTGCCTGGACGGCTATCCCGATCTGCCCATGAACATCGCGCCGTTCGACGGGCGCGACTGGGAGCGCGAGGGACCGGCGCTGCGCCGGCTGTCGCAGGACTGAGCGGCGCGGGCGTCGAGCGCGCCGGAGTCCGCCGGCGCTACCATGTCGTCCATGGACCGCCGCATCGCCCATCTCGACATGGACGCGTTCTACGCGTCGGTGGAGCTGCTGCGATATCCGCAGCTCGCGGGCCTGGCAGTGGTAATCGGGGGCAGGCGCCGCCGCGCTCCGTCGCTGCGGCAGGACGGGCCGGACTTTGCGCGTCTGCGCGATTACGTCGGCCGCGGCGTGGCGACCACCGCGACCTACGAGGCGCGGGCGTTGGGCGTGCACTCCGGCATGGGACTGATGAAAGCGGCGTCCCTGGCGCCCGATGCGATCCTGCTGCCGGCGGACTTCGAGGAGTACGGCCGCTATTCGAGGCGGTTCAAGGCGGCGGTCGCCGAGATCGCGCCGCACATCGAAGATCGCGGCATCGACGAGATCTACATCGACTTGACGGATGCGCCGGGCGAAACCGTTGCGCTGGCTCAGCGGATCAAGGACGGCGTCCGGCGCGCAACCGGCCTTTCCTGCTCGATGGGTGTCGCGCCCAACAAGCTGCTGGCCAAGCTCGCCTCCGAATTGCAGAAGCCGGACGGCCTCACGGTGCTTACTCACGCCGAGCTCGCCACCCACATCTGGCCGCTGCCGGCGCGGCGGATCAACGGCGTCGGTCCGCGGACCAGCACCAGGCTGCAGGCGCTGGGCATCCACACCATCGGCGAACTCGCGCAGGCTCGAGTCGAGACGCTCGTCGAGCGCTTCGGGGAACGCTACGGGCGCTGGCTTGCCGATGCAGCCAACGGGCGCGACGAGCGCCCCGTCGTGACGGAGCGGGAGCCGAAGTCGATCAGCCGCGAAACGACCTTCGAGCGCGATCTCGATCCCCGGCACGACCGGGAAGCCCTCTCCGGGATTCTGCTCGGATTGTGCGAACGGCTGGGCGACGATCTCAGGCGCAAAGGCTATGCGGGCAGGAGCGTCGGCGTGAAGCTGCGTTACGCGGACTTCCGGACCGTGACGCGCGAGACGACGCTCGAACAGCCGACCGACGACGCGCAGACGATCCGCAGTGCCGCGAGGCAGTGTCTGAAGCGCGCACCGCTCGATCGCAAGTTGCGACTGCTCGGGGTCAGAGTGGGATCGCTGGCGCCCGCCGATCGGCCGGCGCGGGACGATCAATCCGCGCGTGCGACGACGCACAGCGAAGCGGGCGAAAGCCTGCCGTTGTTCGAATGAAGCGCCGGCCGGCGTTCGCGGGAACGCAACGCACACTCGGCCTGGCGAGGCCTTCACGCTCGCGACGACTCGACGCCGCCCGCAGTGACGCTGGCCGGAGAGCCGGGTGCGGGTGACTTCCGCCCCGACGCGGCTGTGAAGCTAGGGTGAGGTGGTGTCGGTGTCCCGGACCGCGGCGCCGTCGATGACGCGCCCGCCCGGCGGGCCTGCCCGCAACTGCCGGCGCAGTTCGCGCGTCTTCCACCACAGGAAGCCCCAGAGCATCAGCGCACCCGCCGCCACGAACGCGAACACCAGCAGCGAAAACATCAGCCCTGCAGCAAGCAGCACGGCGCCGGCTGCAAACGCCAGCGCCTTGCGCAGCAAGACTGAGGCATATAGCCGGGAACGCGCACCGATCTGCGTCGGTCGGGGTCCTGCGTCGATCGATTTCCTGTTCACGTGATTCCTTGCCGGAGTTCCTGTTTCGAGGAGCCGCGCTAAGGCTCGGCCTCTGTATGATAGTCTTTGCCGATAAAAGTTTTCGGCGGGGTCTGTCCATGACGTCACGGCTCGTGATCGGCCTGCTCGCGCTTGCGCTCCTCGCCGCGTGCGCGCAGCAACCGCCTCGAGGCGCTGCGGGCAATGTCACGGTCGTGGTGCTGCCCAAGGCGTCCGACGGCCACGTGGGCGCGGTCGTGGTGCGGCCCATCGACGGCGGCGAGCCGGTGCTCCTGAACAAGGCCTATGTCGCTGCCCGCGTCGGCAACGCGCAAAAGGTGCAGACCTCGCCCATCGACCCGAAGCGCGTGAACGAAGAGTTCGGTTCGACTTTGGATGCGATGCCGAGCCGGCCGGCTTCCTTTCTGGTCCACTTCGTCGAGGGTACGGACGAGCTCAACCCCGACGCCAAACACACGATCGAGCGTGTTCTCGCCGAGGTCGCCGCCCGGCCCTCGCCCGAAATCTCGGTCATCGGCCATACCGATTTTCTCGGCAGCGACGAGTACAACGACACGCTTTCCGTGCAGCGCGCCAAGAGGGTGCGGGATCTTCTCGTCCAGCGCGGAATCCCGGCGAAGATCATTCAGGTTTCCGGGCGTGGCAAGCGCGAACCCCTGTATCCCACCCCCGATGGCGTCGCCGAGCCGCGCAACCGGCGCGTGGAAATCACCGTGCGCTGACGCCGGGCGCGGCCGGCGGCGCCTTTGCGCCGGGCGCGCGATTCAACCCGCGCTCGCAGCCTTCGCGTTTGCCGCGATGTTTTCCTGCGCCTGTGCGCAGGCCGCGACGATCTCCATCTCGTGCGCGGCGCTCGGAAAGGAACGGGAGATCTGCCGCCAGGGGGCGGAGGCCTGGGCGCGCCAGACCGGGCATTCCGTGCGGCTGGTTTCGACGCCGAACTCCAGCAGCGAGCAGCTCGCGCTCTACCAGCAACTGCTCGCCGCGCACGCGGCGGACCTCGACGTCATCCAGATCGACGTCGTGTGGCCGGGAATACTCGCCTCGCATCTGATCGATCTCTCGCCCTACGCCGGCGGGAAGATCGAGCAGCACTTCC